>NZ_JBFAXU010000013.1:0-31339 GCF_040680975.1 Streptomyces sp. NPDC051921 | reverse complement strand
CGTCCGTCCGGTGGCTTCCGCCGGGACAACGACCGTCCGTCGTTCAACCGCGACCGTCGTGACGACCGTGGTGGCTTCGAGCGTCGTGACAACGACCGTCCGTCCGGCGGCTTCCGTCGTGACAACGACCGTCGCGACAACGACCGTGGCGGCTTCCGCCGCGACGACCGCCCCTCCGGCGGCCACCGTGGCAGCGACCGTCCGTTCAACCGCGACCGTCGTGACGACCGCCCCTCGGGCGGCGGCTTCCGCCGCGACGACCACCGCCCCTCGGGCGGCGGCTTCCGCCGGGACGACCACCGCCCGTCCGGCGGCGGCTTCCGCCGGGACGACAAGCCGCGCTGGAAGCGCAACGGCTGACATACCGACAGGGCCCCTGCCCGCACGCGAGTGCGAGCAGGGGCCCTGCCCGTTCCACCACGCGAAGCGCCGGGGCCGATACCCGATCGGTTTGGCGGAGGGATCGGGCTATGCTGCTCGGGTGTGCTTGTCCACGGGCCGTTAGCTCAATTGGCAGAGCAGTGGACTTTTAATCCATTGGTTGTGGGTTCGAGTCCCACACGGCCTACCGATCGGCCCCAGGTCAGAGACATCTGACCTGGGGCCGCCGGCGTTTCCGGGGTCTCCGAGACCGGATGCCGGCCCCACCCCTGGTCGGCCCCGAGAGAACGGCGCGGAGCAGCAGAGAGCGTCGGCCGGGCTGCCGCGTCGACGGTCCGTCGGCCTCCTCCTGCCGGCGACCGGTGGATCTGCCCTCAGTCATGCGGCCCCAGCACTCTGCAAGGGCGGATGTTAGGGCACGGCCGATCGATTCCTGCCGATTTCCCGATGTTTCCTTCGGTTCCGGCGGTCAGTGGGTAGCGTCTGCGGTCATCGCCTGGCCGGGGTGTGTGGCCGACCGGGGTCTTCGAGAGCAGAGGAAGCGAGCACTGATGTTGTCTGTTGAGACATCTCTCAAAGAGGCAATGACATCGATCGAGGGGAGCCTTGGGGTCGCTCTGGTCGACTACACGAGCGGCATGGCGCTGGGAAGCCTGGGTGGGGGAAAGGACCTCGATCTGGCGGTGGCCGCGGCGGGGAACACCGATGTGATCCGGGCGAAGGTCCGCACCATGGAGATGCTGGACCTCAATGACAACATCGAGGACGTGCTGATCACGCTCGGGAGCCAGTACCACCTCATCCGGCTGCTCAGGGGCCGTGGAGGCAACGGCCTGTTCCTCTACCTCGTCCTGGACAAGGACCGGGCGAACCTGGCCATGGCCAGGCACCAGCTCAGGAGCATCGAAGCGGCACTGGAGCTGTAGCCGTCCTTCTGCCCGGCTCCCGCATGCCCAAGACTTGCAAAAGTCTTCAACTCAGCACATCTGAATGTGATCAGGCAAAGGCAGGCCGGAGCCGGAGGCGGGAGGATGGCCGGAGCTGGACATCGAAGAACCAGCAGTTCTCGTTGTTGGCTCTTGGATCGGTCGAACCGGGTGGGAGTGTTGTCGCATGCAGGTGCCGCTGTACCAGGCGAAGGCTGAGTTCTTCCGCATGCTCGGGCACCCCGTCCGGATCCGCGTGCTGGAACTGCTCCAGAACGGCCCGGTACCTGTACGCGAACTCTTGAACGAGATCCAGATCGAACCGTCCAACCTCTCTCAACAGCTCGCGGTGCTGCGCCGATCCGGCATCGTCGTTTCCATCCGTGACGGCGCCACCGTCAGCTACGCCCTGGCCGGTGGCGACGTCGCGGAACTCCTGCGCGCCGCACGCCGCATCCTCACCGAACTCCTGGCCGGACAGAGTGAGCTGCTCGCCGAACTCCGGCACACCGACACCCCGGCGGAAATGGATCCGCCGGCAAGGTGACGGACCAGGCGCATCCTCGTCGAGCACGTTCCGGCCGAACGGCCGGGCGCACACGAGCCTGCGGGGAGTGTCGTGTCCCGGCGCGCCGCCCGAGCAACGAGGCGCCCCGCCCGGCGAAAGCCGGCGCGGGGCGTTCTGCCTTCCGCGGGGAGCCCTGGGGTCAGTGCACGCCCAGCGCGGCCAGGCGCTGCGGGTCCGCGACGATGTCGATGCCGACGATGCGGTCGTCGACGATCGTGAAGGCCATGAGGCCGACCGGGGTGCCGTTCGCGAGGGAGACCAGGCCGGCCGCGCCGTTGACGGTGACGCGGCGGGCCGCGTGCCGGAACTTGGCGAAGGCGAGGGCCTGGGCGGTGACCGCCTCGGCGCCGCGGATCAGCTTGGAGGCGGCCGCGGTGAGGACGCCGCCGTCGACGCGGAGGACGACGTCCGGGGCGAGGACGGTGAGCAGGCCCTCGAAGTCGCCGCCCTGGGAGGCGGCGAGGAAGGCGTCGACCACCGCGCGCTGGCGGCTCGCGTCGGGTGCGGGGGCCGGAGCGGCGCCCTGCACGCGGCGACGGGCGCGGCTGGCGAGCTGGCGGGCGGCGGCCGGAGTGCGGTCCACGACGGGGGCGATCTCGTCGAAGGAGACCGCGAACATGTCGTGCAGCACGAAGGCGAGCCGCTCGGCCGGGGCGAGGGTCTCCAGGACGACGAGGAGCGCGAGGCCGACGGAGTCCGCGCGCAGCGCCTCCTTCTCGGGGTCGGCGGTGCCCTCCTCCCGTACGACCGGGTCGGGGACGTAGTACTCGAGCGGGTCCTCGCGGCGGGAGGCGCGCGAGCGCAGCAGGTCGAGGCAGACGCGGCCGACGACGGTGGTGAGCCAGCCGCTCAGGTTCCGTACGCCGCTGATGTCGGAGCGGTTCAGCTTGATCCAGGTTTCCTGGACGGCGTCCTCCGCCTCGCTCAGCGAGCCGAGCATCCGGTAGGCGACCGCCCGCAGGTGCCCGCGGTCGGCCTCGAAGCGTTCGGCCAGGAGGTCCTGGGCGGCGCGGTCCTCGTCCATCGGTCGTCGTTCCCCTTCGCGTCCGGTCACATCGTGATGACGGACAGGGAGCCTGGAACGTGACGGCGTCCCGGCACGTGAGATCCCTGCCCCGTGCGGAACAACGCCCGGGAATCCCCGGCCGATCCCCCCGACCGCCGTGGATCACCACTTCAGCGAGATGATCTTCGTCCCTAGATTGATCACCATGACGACGACAGCGAACCAGGTCAACCCCGTTCTCCGTACGCCGCCCGCCTCCCCGGCGGCCGCCGCGGCCTACTTCTCGGCGAGCCTCGCCTTCCACGCCGACGTCTCCGACGTGGCCTCCGCGCTCGCCGACGCCCGGGCCGCGGGCGGCGACCCCGGCTTCGTCGTGCTCGACTCCCGGTCGACCGCCTCCTGGGACCAGGGGCACGTTCCCGGCGCCGTGCACCTGCCGACCGCGCTCATCCCCGAGCAGGCCGAGCAGCTGCTCGACAAGAGTGTCCCGGTCGTCACGTACTGCTGGGGCCCCGGCTGCAACGGCGCCACGCGGGCCGCACTCGCCCTCGCCGAGCTGGGCTTCCAGGTGAAGGAGATGCTGGGCGGCTTCGAGTACTGGGCGCGTGAGGGGTTCCCGTACGAGACCTGGGAGGGTGCCGCGCAGAAGGTGGCGGACCCGCTGACGGCGCCGGTCGACGCCGAGGACTGCGGCTGCTGACAGGAATGGATTTCCGAGCAGGGGCATCCATGCCGTAAGGTGGTGTTCACCGACGCGGGGTGGAGCAGCTCGGTAGCTCGCTGGGCTCATAACCCAGAGGTCGCAGGTTCAAATCCTGTCCCCGCTACTCAGTAGCACGAAGGCCCGGATCCGGAAACGGATCCGGGCCTTCGTCGTTCCCGGACACGGCGCCCCGCCGGACCCGCGCCGCGCCCCCGATGCACGGCTTGACCTTTACGTAACGTCAAGTTCTAGCGTTCTCCTCATGGAGTGGTCGATCCAGGAGATCGCCAGGAAGGCCGGCACCACCAGTCGCACCCTGCGCCACTACGGCGAGCTGGGGCTGCTGGAGCCGAGCCGGATCGGCGCGAACGGTTACCGGTACTACGACCAGGCGGCCCTCGTGCGGCTGCAGCGGATCCTGCTGCTGCGCGAGCTCGGGCTCTCCCTGCCCGCCATCGCCGAGGTCCTCGAAGGCCAGCGGGACACCTCGGCCGCCCTGCGCACGCATCTGGCCCTCCTGGAGCAGGAGCGCGAGCGCATCGGGCGGCAGATCGAGGCCGTGCGGACCACTCTCCACAAGACCGAGAGAGGAGAACAGCTGATGGCCGAGGAAGTCTTCGACGGCTTCGACCACACCCGGTACGAGGCCGAGGTGACCGAGCGCTGGGGGCGCGACGCCTACGAGAAGGGCGACCGCTGGTGGCGTTCGCTGAGCGACGCGGAGAAGAAGGCGTTCCAGGACGAGCAGGTCGGTATCGCCCGCGACTTCGCGGCGGCCGCCGCGAAGGGCCTCGCGCCCGGCAGTGACGAGGTGCAGGCGATCACCGGGCGCCACCACGCCTGGCTGTCGGCCACGACGACGCCGAGCAAGGAGTACTTCGTCGGGCTCGGGCAGATGTACGTCGACGACCCGCGCTTCACGGAGAACTACGACCGGCACGGGGAAGGGACCGCCCTGCTCGTCAGGGACGCCATGCGGATCTGGGCCGAGCGGAACCTGTAGTCGCGCGGCGGGGGACCCGGCCAGCGGGCGGTACGCCCGCAAGTAAACGGTGGCCAAAAGCGGGCCCGCCCTTTTGCGCGGGCCGCGGGGCGCCCCGTAGTCTCGCGCGCACCATGAGTGATCGACGTGTGACGCTGCGCGAGGCAGGACGGCGGGCGCCCGCCGTCCTGCTGCTGTGCGCGCTCGTCGCGCTGATCGCGGGCGTCTGCCACGGCGCGCACGGGCACAGCCTGCCGCTCGTGGCCGCCCCCGCCGGGACCACCGCCTCCGCCCCCGCCCTGCCGCACGGCTGCGAGCGGCCCGGGGAGGGGTGGTCCTTCGACGCGCATCTGCCCGCGCAGTCCGCGGGCGCGCAGCTCTCGGCCCCGGAGGCCGGGGGCGCCGTCCTCCTCGCGTACGACGAGGTGTTCCCCGAGGCGCCGCACACGCGCTGCGTCCGGGACAGGGCGGGACCCGGCCCCGAGCCGGGCCGGCTGTTGATCGCCCTCGGAGTGAACCGGAACTGAGCCGGGTCGCGCACCTGACGACCCAGGCTCCTTCCGCACGTCCGCGCGCGTGTGTGCGCGCGGACGCCTCACTCCAAGGGACGCACATCCCATGACGCACCCCGCCCACCTCCTCTCCGTCGCCGGGCAGACCGTCGGCAACACCCCCGTGCTGTGGATGGACGACGGCTACTGGGCCAAGCTCGAAGGCTTCAACTTCGGCGGCATCAAGGACCGCGCCGCGCTCCACATGGTCGAGCAGGCCCGCCGCCGCGGCGAACTGCGGCCGGGCGCCCCGATCGTCGAGTCCACCTCCGGGACCCTGGGCCTCGGGCTGGCGCTCGCCGGTGTCCTGCACGGGCACCCGGTGCACGTCGTCACCGACCCGGGCCTCGAACCGATCGTGGAGCGGCTGCTCGTCGCGCACGGCGCCCACGTCCACGTGGTGCCCGAGCCCGGCCCGACCGGTGGCTGGCAGCAGGCCCGGATGGACAAGGTCGCCGAGCTGCTGATGACCCTGGGCGACGCCTGGTGGCCAGACCAGTACGGGAACCCCGACAACCCGCAGGCCTACGCGGGGCTCGCCGCCGAGCTCTCCGAGCAGCTCGACCGGATCGACGTGCTCGTCTGCGCGGTCGGCACCGGCGGCCACTCGGCCGGCATCTCCCGTGCGCTGCGGGCCGGTTCCAGCCCGGCGCTCGAACTCGTCGGCGTGGACTCCGTCGACTCCACCGTCTTCGGGCTGCCGGCGGGGGATCGCCTGATGCGCGGCCTCGGCTCCTCGATCCACCCCGGCAACGTCGACCACGACGCCTTCGACGAGATCCACTGGGTGGCTCCCGCGGAGGCGGTGCGGGCGGCCCGTCGGCTGGCCGCCCGGCAGTTCGCGACCGGCGGCTGGAGCGTCGGCGCGGTCGCGCTGGTGGCCGGCTGGCTGGCCCGCACCCGGCCGCGCGGCACCCGGATCGCGGCCGTCTTCCCCGACGGACCGCACCGCTACTTCGACACCGTCTTCAACGACGAGTTCTGCACGGCGCACGGGTTGCTCGACGGGCCGGTGCGGACGGACCCCGCGGCCTGGACCGAGGGCGTGCCGGTCAGTGGCTGGACCCGGCGGGCCCTCGACCGCCGCAAGGACGGCGCGGACCGCGGGGAGCGTGTGCGGTGACGACGGCCACGGCTCCCGCCCGGGGCGGGATCTGGAAGCGGACGCGCACGTTCGATCCGGCCGTGCGGCTGCTCTTCCTCAACCAGCTCACCATCAACCTCGGCTTCTACATGCTGATGCCGTACCTGGCCGCCCACCTGGCCGACGGACTCTCCATGGCGGCCTGGGCGGTGGGCCTGGTGCTCGGCGCGCGGAACCTCTCCCAGCAGGGCATGTTCCTGGTCGGCGGCGCGCTCGCCGACCGGCTCGGCTTCAAGCCGCTGATCGTCGCCGGGTGCGCGCTGCGGACGGTCGGCTTCGGGGCGCTCGCCTTCGCGCAGTCGCTGCCGATGCTGATCGCCGCCTCGCTCGCGACGGGCCTCGCGGGGGCGCTGTTCAACCCGGCGGTGCGGGCCTGTCTGGCGGCGGAGGCGGGGGAGCGGCGCGTGGAGGCGTTCGCCCTGTTCAACGTCTACTACCAGGCCGGCACCCTGCTCGGGCCGCTGGTCGGGGTCGCGCTGACCGGGGTGTCGTTCCGGCTCACGTGCGTGGTGGCGGCGGTGCTGTTCGCCGGGCTGACCGTCGTACAGCTGCGGCACCTGCCCGTCCGGCGGTCCGCGGAGGCGGCCGAGGGCGAAGGGCGGGCCGGGGGGCAGTTCCGTACGGTGCTCGCCAACCGGGTCTTCTGGCTGTTCTCGCTCGCCATGACCGGCTCGTACGTGCTGTCCTTCCAGGTCTATCTGGCGCTGCCGCTCGCCGCGGACGGCACGGCGGCGACCACCGCGCTGTTCGTGGTCTCGGCGCTGGTGGCGCTCGCCGGGCAGCTGCGCATCACGGCCTGGTGCTCGGCGCGGCTCTCCCGGGAGCGGTGCCTGGTGCTCGGGCTCGCCCTGATGGGGGCGGCCTTCCTGGTGCCGGCCGCGCTCGGGCGCTCCCTGGTCGGGCTGCTGCTGTGCGCGGCGGTCCTGGCGGTGGCGAACGCGGTGCTCTACCCGTACGAGATGGACACGGTCGTCGCCCTGTCCGAGGGCCGCTGGGTCGCCACCCACTACGGGCTCTACAACACGGTCTGCGGGATCGGCATCACGCTCGGGAACCTGGGGACGGGCGCCCTGCTCGACGTGACCGGCTGGTCGGCGGCGCCGTGGCTGGTGCTCTGCGCCATCGGTCTCGGGTGCGCGGCGGCCATGGCGGCGCTGGCGCGTGGCGGGCGGCTCGCCGTACGCCAACCGGCCGAGGAGGAGTCGCCGAGCCGCTCGTCCTGACGGCACCCTGGGGTGGGCGCGGTTCGGTCCGCCCCGTGGACGGACCGACCGGGCAGGAGAGCACAGGTGGGGCGAGCATCGGCGGGCCGTGGAGCGGGCGGCGAGGGCGTGATCCGTCCGTACCGCGGCGCCCGGCGCTTCCTGCGCGCGCTCCCCCCGCTGATCATCGTGGGCGGGGTCGCCTTCGACCTGTCGACCCCGGCCGACTACACGGCGTCGCCGCTGTTCTCGGCGGCGCCGCTGATCGCCGCCCCGTTCTTCTCCACCCTGGTCACGCTGCTCACGGGCATCGCCGCGGTCCTGGCCAGCGTCGGTCTGCACGTCTACAACGGGACGGTCGACCGGATCCCGGCACTCACCGAGACCCTGACGGTGGTCACCGTCGCGGCGCTCGCGCTGCTGATCAACCGCGCGGTGCGCCGGAGCGGCGAACGGCTCGCGTCGGCGCGGGTGATCGCGGAGGCCGCGCAGCGGGCGGTGCTCCCGGCACCCTCCGCCCGGATCGGCGGGTTGCAGATCGCGGCCCGGTACGAGGCGGCGCACGCGGACGCGTTCATCGGAGGCGACCTGTTCGCCGTACAGGACACCCCGTACGGGGTGCGCCTGGTGGTCGGGGACGTCCGGGGCAAGGGGCTCGGCGCGGTGGAGGCGGTGGCCGTGGTCATCGGTGCCTTCCGGGAGGCGGCCGAGCAGGAGGCGACGCTGGAGGGCGTGGCCGCGCGCCTGGAGCGGGCGCTGGCCCGGGAGGGCACCCGGCGGGAGGGGTTCGACGCCTTCGAGGGCTTCACCACGGCCGTGCTCGCCGAGATCCCGGGCGGCGACCGGGTGGTGCGGGTGGTCAACCGCGGTCACCCGGAGCCGCTGCTGCTGCGGGCGGACGGCGGGGTCGAGCTGCTGCGGCCGAGCGAGGCCGCGCTGCCGCTGGGGATGGGGGACCTCGCGGTCTGGCCGGACCGGGCCGACGAGACGTCGTACCCGCCCGGCGCGACGCTGTTGTTCTACACGGACGGGCTCTCGGAGGCGCGGGACGCGGAGGGGGTCTTCTACGACCCGGGCGAGCGTCTCGCGGGGCGGCTCTTCCCGGGGCCGGAGGAGCTCCTCGACGCTCTGGTGGCGGACGTGCGCCGGCACACCGGCGGGGGCGCCACGGACGACATGGCGCTGCTCGCGGTGAGCCGTCCGGCGATGGGGCAGCCGGAGCGGCGGCGGACGATGCCGGTGGTGCCGCCGGGCCCTGCCGGGAAGCGGTGACCAGCTGTAGTCGGGGGGTGTCCCTCTGATAACAATTGACGTAACGTCAGATTCACGGTTTGCTGCTGACGCGTTTCTGAGTGGGGGTCAAGTCGGACGATTCCCTCCCATTTCAACGAATGATCAAGGGATACGGCTTGGAATCGGGTGGCCGAGTCTATTAACGTTCGATAACGCAGCGCGGTCGTCCCAGCCGCCGCAAGAGGCGGCACCGTGCGCACGCGCCGAATCCCGCAAGGGAACCGGGGAACCACCACTTGGGGTGAATCGGGCCCCACCGCACCCGTGCGGTACGCCCGTAGGAGACCTTCCTGCTCCGAACCCGTCAGCTAACCCGGTAGGCGAGAAGGAAGGAAAGGAGAACGCCTCCGTGGCGTCCAACACCCCCGCTCCGCAAACCCCCTTCGCCCCTTTCACCCCCTTCGACGCCTCCGGCGCGGCGGGTGACGCGGGCGTCCTGGACGGAGCCGGGGAGGAGTGGAACCCCACCGAGGACTCCCTGCGTGACCGCCGTTCCGGCGGACGCCACCGCGTCGTCAAGCAGCGCTCCAACTTCGCGCGCTCCTCCACCGTCCTCGGCGTCGGCGTGATCGCCGCCGTCGGTGCCGGCGGCCTGGCCACCGCCCAGCAGAAGCCCCCGGTCTCCATAGCCCTGCCGGACGTCGACCTGCCCGACGCCTCCGACCTGCCCGGCGTCGGCGACCTGATCGGCCACGACGAGGGCGCCGCGGACACCGCGGGCGGCAACAACACGCAGCCGCTCACCGCGCTCACCTTCACCACCGGTGACGGCACGGACTCCGGCACCGGCTCGCAGACCCGGACCGAGACGCAGGCCGACGCCGGCGAGGCGCTGCGCGCCCGCATCCTCCAGCAGGCCGAGCAGCAGCAGGCCGCCGCGGACGCCGCCGAGAAGGCCGCTGCGGAGAAGGAGGCCGCCGAGAAGGCGGCGGCGGAGGCCGCGGCCAAGGCCGACGCGGCGGAGAAGGCGGCCGCCGAGGCGAAGAAGCAGGCCGAGGAGGAGGCCGCGCGCAAGGCCGAGGCCGAGCGCCTGGCCAAGCTGGCCGCAAGTTACTCGCTGCCGACCTCCTCGTACACGATCACCTCGACCTACGGCGAGGCCGGCTCGATGTGGTCCTCCGGCTACCACACCGGCCTGGACTTCGCCGCTCCCACCGGCACCCCGGTCAAGGCCGTGCACGGAGGCACCGTGAAGTCGGCCGGCTGGTCCGGCGCGTACGGCTACCGGATCGTCCTGGAGCTCGAGGACGGCACCGAGATCTGGTACTGCCACCTCTCCTCGATGACGGTCGGCGCCGGGCAGTCCGTCGGCACCGGCGAGACCATCGGCCGCGTCGGCGCCACCGGCAACGTCACCGGCCCGCACCTCCACCTGGAGGTCCACACCCCGTCCGGCGACGGCATCGACCCGGCGGCCTGGCTCCGCTCCAAGGGCCTGAGCATCTGACGTCCGTCCCCGCGGGCCCGGTCACCGCGGAATAGGCCCGGCGGGGCGGAGGGTTGATCACCCCATGACTTCCCTTCGCCGGCTGGGCTCTTCCGACCTGCACGTCTTCCCGCTCGCCCTCGGCGGCAACGTCTTCGGCTGGAGCGCCGACGAGGCGCAGTCCTTCGCCGTCCTCGACGCCTACGCCGCCGCGGGCGGCAATTTCGTGGACACCGCCGACGCCTACTCGCAGTGGGCCGAGGGCAACGAAGGCGGGGAGTCCGAGACCGTCATCGGCCGCTGGCTCGCCTCCCGCGGCAACCGCTCCGACGTCCTCGTCGCCACGAAGGTCGGGGCCCACGCCCGCTACAAGGGCCTGGGCGCCGCGAACATCAAGGCCGCGGCCGAGGAGTCGCTGCGCCGCCTCGGCACCGACCACATCGACCTGTACTACACGCACTACGACGACGAGTCCGTGCCGGTCGAGGAGATCGTCACCGCCCTGGACCAGTTGGTGAAGGACGGCAAGGTGCGGGCCGTCGCCGCCTCGAACATCTCCCCGGAGCGGCTGCGCGCCTCGCTCGACTTCGCCGAGGCGGAGGGCCTCGCCCGTTACGTCGCCCTCCAGCCGCACTACAACCTGGTCTCCCGCGCCACGTACGAAGGCGCGCTGCTCGACACCGCCGAGCGGGGCGGGCTCGCGGCCGTGCCGTACTACGGGCTCGCCTCCGGCTTCCTCACGGGCAAGTACCGTCCGGGCGCCACCGTCGCCAGCGTCCGCGCCGGCGGCGCGGGCAGGCACCTGGAGACCGAGCGCGGGCAGAAGGTCCTCGCCGCCCTCGACACGGTCGCCGCGGCCCACGACGCCGAGCTCGCGTCCGTCGCCCTGGCCTGGCTGGCCTCCCGCCCGACCGTCGTCGCCCCGATCGCCTCGGCCCGCACGGTCGAGCAGCTCCCCGCGCTGATCGCGGCCGCCGACCTGAAGCTGACGGACACGGAGCTGGCGGCGCTGACGGAGGCGTCGGAGGCCTGAGCACCCGGGCCGGAGATCTGAGGCCCGGGCCGGCTCGGGCCTGTCCGGCGGATCAGGGGCGGACGGGCTAGCCGCGGTACGGGTTGTAGCCGCCGTAGTCCAGGTACTGCGGCGGCGCCCAGACCCGGCCGGTCGCCCGGGCCGCGTACGTCAGCGCGGGTGAGGCGATCTGTCGGCGCTGCCACAGGTGGTGCAGCAGCTCCTGCTCGCGGGCCGTGAAGTCCGGTGCCGCCTGGCCGCGCCGGGCGCGGTGGCGCAGGAACGCCAGGGTCGTCGCGAACGCCTCATACTCGCCGACGGCCTGCGCGGCCTGCTTGCCGAAGCTGCGGGCGGCGTAACTACGGGCCAGCGCGCGGGCCCGCATGGAGGAGAGCGCGAGGGGTTCGTCATGGGCGAGCCAGCCGGCCGTCGCATAGGCCGGGAGCTCGCCGGATATCGTGCGCAGCTCCTTCTGCCGGCTCCATATCGCGAGCCAGGTGAGCAGCGCGAAGACCGGCACCATGAACAGGGCGTAGACGACGATGAACGCCAGCGGGTGGAAGGTCGCCGAGCCGTTCCAGAGGGCGTGCATGCCCATGGCGAGGACAAGCCCGCCGAGCGACAGCAGCACCAGGCGGGTACGGCGGAGTCGGGCGGCGGCCGGCAGCAGCGCGGCGAAGCCGAGGCCGAGGCCGGTGAGCGAGGTGAACAGGGGGTGCGCGAACGGGGACATGATGACCCGGACGAAGAACGTGCCCACCGTCGTCGAGAGGCCGCCGGCGCCCAGGTCCATGTCCTCACCGAAGGCATTGCCCAGATAGAGGATGTTCTCGGTGAAGGCGAAGCCGGTGGCGGTGAAGCCCGCGTAGACGAGGCCGTCGACCGGGCCCGTGAAGTCTTTGCGCCGGAAGAGGAAGAGGAGCAGCACGGCGGCGCCCTTGGCAGTCTCCTCGACGACCGGGGCGACGGCCGTGGCCCCGAGGGTGTCGGCGGAGCCGGGGTCGGTGGTGGCGCTGCTGATCCACTCCACGGCGAAGGAGTTGGCGAGGATCGCGAACAGGGTGGAGGCGAACGCCCCCCAGGCGAGGGCGAACAGCAGGTTCTTCCAGGGGGCCGGCTCGACCCGGTCGAGCCAGCGGAACGCGGCCAGGAGCAGTGGCACCGGCAGTACGGCGAGACCGAGGCCCACCAGGAAGCCCTCGGTGCCGGTCTCCTCCCGCACCAGCGCGAGGATCGCCAGCGCGCAGATCACGAGCGCGGTGATCAGCACGACGGCCCGGAGCAGCCGACTGCGCCAGAAGGCCTTGCGCGGCTTGTAGCGCCACTTGGCCCGCTCCGGGACGGCGGCGAAGTCCGGCTGATCGCTCTCCAGGGCGGGCACGGGAGCGGGCGCGGGGATCACCGCGTGGGCTGGGGCGGTGCCGGGCTGGATGGCGGGCCCGGCAAAGGGGTTCGACGACACGGAACGACCCTAACGAGCGTCACCGACAGCGGCGAGGGAGTTCTCCGCAGCCTGTGGAAAACCCTTACAGCGTGGCGCGCCGGGTGAAGAGCAGGTCGTGGACGACGTGGCCCTTGTCGAGGCCCTGGCCCTCGAAGCGGGTGAGGGGCCGGTATCCCGGCCGGGGCGCGTAGCCGCCGTCGGCCTGGGTGTTCTCGAAGTCGGGGTGCGCGTCGAGCACTTCCAGCATCTGCTCCGCGTACGGCTCCCAGTCCGTGGCGCAGTGCAGCAGACCGCCCGGCATGAGGCGCGGGGCGAGCAGCGTGAGGAACTCGGGCTGGATGAGCCGGCGCTTGTGGTGGCGCTTCTTGGGCCAGGGGTCCGGGAAGTACACCCGGCAGCCGGCGAGGGACTCCGGCGCGAGCATCTCGCGCAGCAGGATGATCGCGTCGCCGTTGGCGACCCGCACGTTGGTGAGCCCGTTGCGGTCGGCGAGCCCGAGCAGGTTGCCCTGGCCGGGGGTGTGGACGTCCACGGCGAGGATGCCGGTGCCGGGATCGGCGGCGGCCATCTGCGCGGTGGCCTCGCCCATTCCGAAGCCGATCTCCAGGACGACCGGCAGCCCGCCGAACATCTCGTCCAGGTCGAGCACCCGCTTGCCGTCGATGTCGAGGCCCCAGTCGGGCCACCGCTTGAGCATGGCCTCGGCCTGGCCCGCGGTCACCCGGCTGCGCCGCGGCTGGAAGCTGCGGATCCGCCGCTCGAAGTGCGCCCCCGCGGGATCGGGCGAGGGCCCCTCACCCGGCGAGAACATCCGACTGCCGCGCCGCGCGACGGGTCGGCCGTCGTCGGCCGAGGCCTCGACGGGACCGGTGGGGACGGGGTGCGCGATGTTCTCAGGCTGCTCAGACACAATGCCCCCGATTCTACGGCGCACCGCCCGATGGCACCGGGCGCCGGATGGGCCCCGTGCCCGCGCGCCCCGAGCGGGCACCGCGGCCCCGCGTCGCGTCCCGAGAGCGGCTCCGCGGCCTGCCCCGAACGGGCCCCGCGGCCTGCTTTGCCTGTGCCCCGAGCGGGCCGGCGACCGTGCCTACAGCAGGGCCAGCGCCCGTCCCGCCACCTCGCGTCCGATCGGCAGCGAGGCCGTCGCCGCCGGGGACGGCGCGTTGAGCACGTGCACCGTCCGGACCGACTCGCGGATCAGGAAGTCGTCCACCAGCGTGCCGTCCTTCAGCACCGCCTGCGCGCGGACGCCCGGGGCCGCACGTCGCAGGTCGCGCTCCTCGACGATCGGGAGCATGCGCCGGACCGCCTCGGTGAAGGCGCGCTTGGAGAGGGAGCGGTGCAGCTCGCCGGCGCCGTAGCGCCAGTGGGCGCGGGCGATCGCCCAGCTGCCCGGCCAGGCGAGGGTGCCGGCGAGCTCGCGGGGCCTGACGACCGTCCAGCCGTAGCCCTCGCGGGCCAGCGCCGGGACCGCGTTCGGACCCACGTGGACGCCGCCGTCGATGCCGCGGGTGAGGTGGACGCCGAGGAAGGGGAAGGCCGGGTCCGGGACGGGATAGACCAGGCCGCGCACCAGCGACGGGTCGGCCAGTTCGTAGTACTCCCCCCGGAAGGGGACGATCCGCATCTCCGGGTCGTCGCCCGCGAGCCGCGCCACCCGGTCGCAGTGCAGCCCCGCGCAGTTCACCAGCACCCGGCCGCGCACCACGCGCCCGGCCGCCGTGCGCACGGCGACGCCCCACGGGCGCCGGTCCACGGCGGTGACCGGCGAGCCGTACAGGATCCGCGCCCCGGACGCCTCGGCCAGCTTGGCCGCCACCGCCCCGTAGTCGACGATGCCCGTCGTGCCCACGTGGATCGCGGCGAGGCCGCGCACCCGCGGCTCGTACTCGCTGATCTGCGCCGGGCCCAGCTCCCGCACCGGGATCCCGTTCTCCCGGCCGCGCTGCACGAGCGCGTGCAGCCGGGGCAGCTCCTCCCGGTCGGTGGCCACGATCAGCTTGCCCGTGACCTCGTGGGGGATGCCGTACTCGGCGCAGAACTTGACCATCTCCGCCGCGCCCTCGACCGCGAAGCGCGCCTTGAGGGAGCCGGGGCGGTAGTAGATCCCGCTGTGGATCACGCCGCTGTTCCGGCCGGTCTGGTGGCGGGCCGGGGCGTGCTCCTTCTCCAGGACCGTCACCCGGGTGCCCGGCGCGGCGCGCGTGATCGCGTACGCCGTCGACAGACCGACGATCCCGCCGCCGATCACCAGCACGTCACAGTCATACCGGACAGACACCTGCGCCACCTCCCACCCTGATAGTGCACTGGCCCACTGACAATGCCGCTAAACCGCCCGCGTACTGGGACGCGCGTCACGCCGGAGCCACGAGCAGCGGGCGGGCCCGCTCCCGCAGCTCCATGACCCTCGGCTCGTCCCCGTACGGCTCGAGGCGGTGCAGCAGGTCCCGTACGTACTCGGTGGTCCGGGCCGAGGAGATCCGCCCGGCGACCTCCACCGCGCGCGTGCCGGCGGCGCAGGCCGCGTCCAGATTGCCCGACTCCAGCTCGGCGACCGCCGACACCACGAGCCGCAGCCCGTGCGAACGGACGTACTCCTCGGTGGGCCGCAACAGTGCCTGCTCGGTGAAGCGGCGCACCTGCCGGGGCAGCTTCAGGTCGCGGTAGCACTCGGCGGCGTCGGCGCAGAAGCGGTCGTACGAGTAGAAGCCGAGCCAGGTCGGGTCCGGGTCTCCCTCGCGGGAGCGCTCCAGCCACCCCTCGGCGGCCT
Source organism: Streptomyces sp. NPDC051921 (assembly GCF_040680975.1). Classification (NCBI taxonomy): domain Bacteria; kingdom Bacillati; phylum Actinomycetota; class Actinomycetes; order Kitasatosporales; family Streptomycetaceae; genus Streptomyces; species Streptomyces sp. NPDC051921. Next base: position 15,925 of record NZ_JBFAXU010000013.1, on the reverse strand, counting down.
TCAGGGCGGCGGCCGCCGCCGTCCCGTCGCCGGCCTTGGCGTGCGCACGGGCCTCGACCAGCCGGAAGAAGGACATGGTGCGGGCGGTGGCCAGCCCCCGGTTCCGTTCGAGTGCGGCCTGGGCCAGGTCGACGCCCTCGTCGGCGAAGCCCCGGTAGGTCGCCTGGAGCGACATCGAGGCCAGGACGTAGCCGCCCAGGGGCACGTCGGCCGCGGCGCGGGCGAGCCGCAGCGCCTGGATGTAGTAGCGCTGGGCGGCCTCCTGCTGGCCGGTGTCGAAGGCCATCCAGCCGGCGAGCCGGGTCAGCTCGGCGGTCGCGCCGAACAGGGCGCGGCCGACCTCGTCCGAGTACGAGCCGAGCAGCAGCGGAGCCGCGTCGACGCGTAAGCACTCGGGGACCATCGACGAGCGCCAGTCGCCGCCGCCGTACTTGGAGTCCCAGCGGCGCGCGTCCTCGGCGGCCTCGCGCAGCTTGGCGACGTCGCTGTGCCCCACGCGCGCGTGCTCCGCGGTCTCGCCCGCACCGGCAGCACCGGCAGCACCGGCCGCGGCGACCGCGGCGGCCGCGCCCGGGCCGACGGCCGGCACGAGGCGCGGGGCCGGGCGCTCCACCGACGGGTCGGCGGGGGTGATCAGCCAGCGGGAGGCGGGTGTCGCGTAGGCGCTCACGGAGAAGGAGCCGGCGAGCGACTGCCAGATCCCGCTGCCGCCCCGGCGACCGGCGAGATCGAGCCGGTACAGCTCGGTGGCCGTGCGGACCGCCTCGCCGACGTCGCGAGGGAAGGCGAGGCCCACCTCGGGCGCGGGGTCGGCGTCGGCGAGCCCGATCTCGTGCAGCGGCACCGGCCGGCCGAGCTTCTGGCCGATGGCGGCGGCGATCAGGTGCGGGGCGGCGCCCTGCGGCACCATGCCCTTCGACACCCACCGGGCCACCGACGTCTTGTCGTAACGAAGCGTCAGACCCCGCTGCGCGCCGAGATCGTTGACGCGCCGGGCGAGCCCGGCATTGCTGATTCCCGCGAGGGCGAGAACCGTGCCGAGCTTTTCGTTCGGCCCGCGTTGCTCCCTGGACATGACGCCACCCCTCGACACGACACCCAGACGGCCGCCACGACGCCGGGCATAGGCGTGCGGCATTCGTAAGCACAGCGTAGTTCGCCGGATCCCGACCGTTAAGGGGCGGTGTTCCGTATGGCGAGATTGTTGTGGGATGGAATGAGCGACGCGCCCGGGTGCCGTCCGCCGTGCTCCCGCCGTGTGGCCGTGCGCCCGCCCGTGCGCTCTCGTCGGGTGCCGGGGGGAGCGCTTCCATGAGTGCTGCGTGGGTCGGCCCACTTGGCCGAGGACCGATGTCCCGGTCGGTGGGCTGGGGGACACCGTCGCCCCATTCCCCGCGGGCGGCGGGCGGCTCCGGGAGGCGACCGCCTCCCGGACTGCCGGAAGCCCCCGGAGAGTTCGCCGGGAAACCTCCGGCCTGTCGTGAGGGCCCAGAATGGCCGAAAGGCGCCGGTGTGCGCACTCGGTCCAACTGGCCCATGCCAGGGGCGCATTCGCGTTCCGACGATGCCCCCTGCGATACCTCCTGCGCGCCCTCGGCATGGCAGCATGTCCTCCACTCGACCTTTGTGGAGGCGGCGATGCGGTGGCTGGTGGGCTGGAGCAGTGTCGCCGCGCGCTTCGGGGCACCGCTCTCCGCGCCTCCCGGATCGGCCGGCGCCGTCGGAGACCCCGCCGAAGGGCGCACGGTGCACCCGGTGGGCGCGCAGCTCCTGTGGGGAGACCCCGATCCACTGTGGGCGGTCGGCGACTGGCGCCCCGACGAGGTGCGCCTGGTCTCGGTCGACGAACACACCCGGCTCGCCGTGCTCGGCTGCTGCGCCGCGAGCGACGAGGAGCTCCGGCGCGGACTGCTGACCGCGCGCGGGGGCGCACTGCGGCACATGACCGCGTGGCCCGGCAGCTACACCGCGGTCGTCAGGATCGGCCGCCGCATCACCGTCACCGGCGATCTCGCGGGCGCCCGGCCGGTGTTCCACACGCCGTGGGCGGGCGGCACGGCCTACGCGACCGCCGCCCTGCCGCTCGCCGACCTCACCGAGGCCCAGCTCGACATCGGGCACCTGGCGGCGCTGCTCGCCTGCCCCGAGACCCCCGAGGCGCTGCGCGACTCCACCCCGTACGAGGGCGTGCGCCGGGTGCCGCCGGGCCACGCGCTGATCCTGCGCGAGGGCTCGCGCGAGATCAGCGGCTACGAGCCGGTCGCCTCGCTCGCCGTCGCCGCGCCCGAGGCCGATCCCCGGCAGGCCGTGGAGGCGGTGCGGGACGCGCTCGTCGAGGCCGTACGGGCCCGGCTCACCGCGCCCCGACACGCCCCCGAGGTGCCGCTGCCCGACCCGGGGCCCGTGCCCGGCATGGGGCCGGCCGACCGGCGCGCGGCCCGCGGCGGCGCGCCCGCGCCCGGGATCGGCGCCGACCTGTCCGGCGGCAGCGCCTCCGGCACCCTTGCCCTGCTGGCGGCCGGGCTGCCGGGCGTCCCGGGCACGATCCTCGGCCACGGCACGGGGGCCGGGGAGCGGCTGCTGGCCGTCACCTTCAACGACCTGGCCGGCCCCGGCAGTCAGGACGAGCTGGTCCGCGCCCGCGAGATCGCCGCCAACCCGCGGCTGCACCACGTGGTGGTCGCGGCCGGCGAGGAGGCGCTCCCGTACGCGGACCTCGACGGGCCGCTCACCGACGAACCGGGCCCCTCCCTGGTGTCGGCCGAACGGCACCGCAGGCGCCTCGCCGGCGGCAGCGCCGACCACTTCACCGGCTTCGGCGCCCGCCAGGTCCTGGACGCCCACCCGGCGCGCCTCGCCGACCTGCTGATGGACCGTCGGCGCCGGTCCCTGGTGCGCCCGGTGACCGCCCTCGCGAAGGCCTCGGGCCCCTCGGCGGGCGCGCTCCTCGTCCCCCTGCAGGTCTACCGGGCGGCCCGGCGCCTGGCCCGGACGCCGTACCGGACCGGCCTGGAGGCCGCCGCCACGCGCGTGTTGGAGGCCAACCGCGTGCCCGCCGGGGCCTACGGCCCCCTGGAGGCCTCGCTCTCCGCCCTCGCCTGGTCGCGGCCGGGACCCGCGGCCCGGTGGCTGACGGGGGAGGCACTGGCGGAAGTATCGGTTCGCCTCAACCGGGCCGCGACCCTCCCCGCCGCCGTCCAGCGTCCGGGCGAGGCACGCGCGCGTGCCGCCCTCTCCCGCGCCGCCGCCGACCTCCGGGTCCTGGAGCAGGCCGCCGAGATCCGCAGCCAGCGCCTGCACGCCCCCTTCCTGGACAACCAGGTCGTACGGGCCTGCCGCGACCTGCCCGAATCGCTGCGCGTCCAGCCCGACGCCCGCGCCGGCGTCCTGCGCACCGTCCTCGCGGGCGCCGGCATCCACGACCTGCCGCCCGGCTGGGGCGCCCCGCACCCGGCGGTCCCCGCCACCGCGACCCGCGCGGGCCTGCGCGCCGCACTCCCCCAGCTGCTGGCCCTCTTCGACGCCCCGCTCCTCGCCGACGCGGGCCTGATCGAGGCCCGCGTCGTCCACCGCGCGCTGCGCGCCGCCGCCGACGGCGAGCCGGTCCCCCTGGACGGCCTCGCCGACCTGATCTCCACCGAACTCTGGCTCCGCCGCCTCCTCGCCCGCCGCGGCTCCTGCTGGACGGGCACGGCCGCGCCGAGACACCGCGCGGTGCCGGGCCCGCTGATCCCGACGGCGCGGTCGCTGCCGGCGTGAGGGGGCGGCTCGCGCCGCCGCGCCGTGCCTCCGGGTTCTGACCGCCCGGCACACAGGCCGCCCCGCGCGCCCCTCTCCGGGTAAACCCCGAGGCGCCCGCCACCCCCACCCGCGACAATGGCCCGGTGCGGTATCTGATCCTCGGCACCACCGAAGCCCTCGACGCCCACGGCGTGTCCCTGCCCCTCGGCGGGGCCCGGCTGCGGGCGCTGCTCGCCGCGCTCGCGTTGCGCGGGGGGCGGGCGGTGTCCGTCGGGGAGCTGGTCGACGACGTGTACGGGGACGAGCCGCCGGCCGACGCCCAGGCCGCCTTGCAGGCGCTCGTCGGGCGGCTGCGGCGGGTGCTCGGCAGGGAGGCCGTGGCGTCCGGGCCGGGTGGGTACCGGCTGGTGGCCGGCGCCGACGACATCGATCTGTACGTGTTCGAGCGGCAGGTGCGCGAGGCCGGGACCCGGCTCGACGCCGGGGACCCGGAGGCCGCCGCGGCGCTGCTGCGGACCGCGCTGGGCCTGTTCCGCGGTCCCGCCCTCGCCGACCTGCCCGAGCCCGCGGGCGTGCGCCCCGAGGCGCAGCGGCTCGCCGCCCTGCGGCAGCGGATCGAGGCCGACCTGCGGCGCGGCGCCACCGCCGGGCTCGTGCCCGAGCTGACCGAGCTGACCGGCGCGCACCCGTACGACGAGACCTTCCACGCCCAGCTCATCCGCGCCCTGCGCGCCGAACGCCGCCCGGCCGACGCGCTCGCCGCGTACGAGGACGCCCGCCGTACCCTCGCCGACGGACTGGGCACCGACCCGGGCCCCGAGCTCACCGCCCTGCACGCCGAGCTGCTCGCCGGCGGGGGCGTCCCGCCGGTGAGGCCCGCGCCCGTCGCCGAGGCCGGCAACATCCGCCCCCGGCTCACCTCGTTCGTGGGCCGCGAGCCCGAACTCACCGCACTCCGGGTCGACCTGGAGCACTCCCGGCTCGTCACCCTCACCGGCCCCGGCGGCTCCGGCAAGACCCGCCTCGCCGAGCAGGCCGCCCTCCAGGCCGTCGGCCCCGCCGCATGGATCGCCGAACTCGCCCCGCTCGACGACCCCGAGGCCGTACCGGGTGCCGTCCTCTCCGCCCTCCGGCTGCGCGAGACCAACCTGATCACCCGCGACGGCCAGCCCCTCCAGGACGATCCCACCGCGCAGCTCGTCGAGCACCTGGCCCGCCGGCCCCTGTTCCTCGTCCTCGACAACTGCGAGCACGTCATCGGCGCGGCCGCCGCCCTCGCCGAGACCCTCCTCACCCACTGCCCCGGCCTGCGGATCCTCGCCACCAGCCGGGAGCCCCTCGGTGTCCCCGGCGAGGCCGTCCGCCCCGTCGAACCCCTGCCGCCGACCCCCGCCCACCGTCTCTTCGCCGAGCGGGCCCGGGCCGTCCGCCCGGCGTTCCGCCCGGAGGACGACCTCCCGGCCGTCGACGAGATCTGCCGCCGCCTCGACGGCCTCCCCCTCGCCATCGAGCTCGCCGCCGCCCGGCTGCGGCTGCTCACCCCCCGCCAGATCGCCGACCGCCTCGACGACCGCTTCCTCCTCCTCACCTCCGGCTCCCGCACCGTCCTGCCCCGCCAGCAGACCCTGCGGGCCGTCGTCGACTGGTCCTGGGAGCTGCTCGACGCCGAGGAGCGCGACCTGCTCCGCCAGGCCTCCGTCTTCGCCGGCGGCTGGGACCTCGCGGCCGCCGAGGCCCTGGACCCGGCCTGTCCCGGCACGGCCGACACCCTCGGCGCCCTCGTGGACAAGTCCCTCGTCGTCGCCACCCCCACCGACGACGGCGAGATGCGCTACCGCCTCCTGGAGACCATCCACGAGTACGCGGTCGAGCGCGCCGCCGAGACCCCGGAACTGCTCGCCGCCGCCGAGGCCGCCCACACCGCCCACTTCACCGCACTCGCCGAGCGGGCCGAGCCGCTCCTGCGCTCCGGCGAACAGCTCCCGTGGATCGCCCGCATCGAGCGCGACCTCGACAACATCCGCGCCGCCTTCCACCGCTCCTCCCTCACCACCCCCGACGAGACGGCGGCCCTCCGGCTCGTCTTCGCCATGGGCTGGTTCTGGTGGCTGCGCAACTACCGCCCCGAGGGCCTCGCCTGGGTCGAGCGCGTCCTCCGGCTCGGCGACGACCCCGAGGACCCCGCCGACCCGCGCTACTGGCCCCGCATGCAGCTGCGCATGCTGCACTTCTTCCTCGCCGTGGAGAGCCAGAGCATCGCCGACTTCCGCGACGACCCGGAGGTCGCCGCCCTCGTCGCCCGTGTGCGGGCCGCCTTCTCCACCGCACCCGGCCCCCAGTCCGCCCGCTTCCCGGGCCTGCTGTGGCCGTTCACGGCGTACATGACCGACGAACCCACCGACGTCCGCCGGCTCCTCGACATCGCCGTCGCCAACGCCCGCCGCCACGGCGGCGAGTGGGAGATCGGCGTCACCCTCATGTTCCGCACCCACATGGTCGTCGACATGCCCGGCGACATGCCCGGCGTCGACGACGACCTCGCCGAACTGCGCGCCCTCTCCCGCCGGGTCGGCGACCGCTGGATGCGGGCGCAGGTCGCCAGCGCCGCCGGCGAGGCCAACATCATGCGCGGCAGGCACGACGAGGCCCGCGAGGCGTACGGGGAGGCGCTGGCCCTCGCCCGCGAGGTCGGCGCGCACGCCGAGGCCCCCTTCCTCATCGCGCGGCTCGCCGAACTGGACTTCCGCAACGGTGACGCGGACACCGCCCTCAAGGGCCTCGACCAGGCGCAGGCGGAGGCCGAGCGCTACCGCGTCTCCGACACCGAGACGTACGTGACCTTCCTGCGTGCCGGGATCGCCCTGTACGAGGGGGACGTCGCCGCCGCCCGCCGGCACATCGAGCGGGCCGGGTCGCTGGCCGCCGTCGCCACCCCCCCGCCGCACTTCGCCGCCGTCGTGAGCGGCCTCGCCGCCTCCATCGAGGCCCTGGAGGGTGCCGGCGCGACGGCCGTCGCCCACGCCGTCGACGCGCTGCGGACGGCCCGGGACGCGCAGTGCGCCGACGTCGTCGCGGCCACCCTCGCCGAGGGCCTGGCCACCACCCTGGTGCTGGGCGGCGCACCCGCCCTCGCGGTGAGCACCCTGGCGGCCGTCGACACCTGGCGCGGCGAGGTGACCCGCACGGCGCCGGAGCTGCGCACGGCCGAGTTCGTCACCGCCCGGGCGCGCGACGTGCTCGACGCCGACGCCTGTGCGGCCGCGTACGAGGCCGGGCGCGCGCTCACCGCCGAGGACATCCTGACCCGCGCGGCGCCGTACACCGGCTGACGCGGTCAGCCGCAGGTGATCCGCGACTCCGCCCAGTCCGCGACCGCCGCCCTGCCGAACGGGGTGTGTTCCTCGACCACGAGCCGGAGGGTGCGGCGCCCGGCGAGGCCGACGTGCACCGGGACCGGGGCATCGCCGCGGCGCATCACGGGGGAGCGCCACAGGCGTTCGCCGTCGCCGTAGACCGAGAAGCGGACGCCGCCCGGCCCGAAGGGGACGGTGATGTCGTCGAGGCCGACGACCGCGTCGTAGCCGGTGCACTGCCGGTTGAGGTCGATGAGCAGCGACGAGGGTGCGTGCACGCTCACGCCATGGGCGTACGGGGTGCCGTTCATGGTCAGGCCGGAGCGCTGCCACATCCAGCTGGACCGCGCGAGGTCCACCTCGGGCTTGGTGCCGTCGCCGAAGATCCCGTACTCGAGCCGGCTGACCTCGTACACGGTCGGCGGCGCGGGCGACGGCTTCGGCGCGGTCCTCGACGGGGTGGGCGAGGGCGTGGGCCGTGGGGTCGGCGGCGGGGCCGGCGACGGGGTCGCCCTGGGGCTCGGCGTCGCGCTCGGTGTCGGCTTCGGCTTCGGGCTCGGGGGCGGCGGCTGCGCGGGCGGCGGCGTCGGCCGCGGGGTGGGCGGCGGGGCCGGCGCGGGCGGCGGCTCGACCGGCGCGACGGCGGTGGGCGCGGCCGCGGGCCGGGCGACCGGCTCCGGATCGGAGCCGCTGAGCGCCCAGACGAGGCCGGCGGTCGCGGCGACGGCGGCGACGGCCGCGATACCCGCTTTCGCGGGGATGCCCAGCCCCTCGGCCGCGGCCGCGGAGGACGCCCCGGTCGTGCCGCCCGCGGCGCCCGTGCCCGTGGCGGCCGCCGCGGCGCCGGCCGCGCCCGCCCCCACGACCCCGCCCGCGACGACACCGGCCGCCTTGAGCGAGTACCCGGCGGCGAACCAGCCGATGACGGCCACCGGCAGCAGCGCCGGAATACCGGCGTTCACGTGCGCCAGCTCACCGGCGGCCAGTCGGCACTTGGCGCACTCGTCGAGGTGCTTGCGCAGGCCGCGCTCGGCCCGCATCCGCAGCCCTCCGCGTGCGAACGCGCCCAGCCGGTCGGCATAGCGGGCGCAGTCGCCGCCCGCGGTGAGCGACTGGCTGACATGGGCCTGCAGATAGGCCTGCTTGAGGCCCTCCCGGGCCCGGCTGGCGAGCACGGCGGTGGCGTTCGCGGTCAGCCCGAAGAGCGGGGCGACCTCGCTCGGCGACTCCTCCTCGACCGTGGTGTGCCACAGCACGGCCTGCCAGCGCTCGGGCAGCGAACGGAACGCCTGCATGGCGAGCGCCTGTTCGGCGTCGTGCATGGCGCGCACGTCCGCGCCCAGGTCCAGGCCCGCCCCGAAGGTCGCGGTCTGGTCGGAGACCTCGGCGGCGCGGGCGGCGTCCTCGACGAACAGCGCGAAGTCCTCGACGAGATGCTCACGCTTCTGCGTCCTGGTCCAGGTCGCGGCGACCCGGCGGACACTCGTCAGCAGGTAGGCCCGCACGGCCTGCTCGGGCCCGGCCCCGCCCCTCACCGCCTGCAGGGTGCGGGCGAAGACCTCGGCCGTCAGGTCGTCGGCGGTGTCCGCGTCCCGGCAGCAGGTGCGGGCGTAGCGGCGGACGGCCGCCGAGTGCCGGCGGAACAGCTCCTCGTACGCACCGTCATCGCCCTCCCGCATCCGCCGCACGAGCTCGGCGTCGGACGGCGGGAGGTCGAGCGGCGGTGGCAGTACGGACGCGGCGTCGGCGTCCGCGGCCGCTGAGCGGGGCGCCGAACCGCGCTCGCGCTGCTGCGGCACACTCGGCTCGGCGGCGATCCCGGCGCCCGATCCGGAGGCTCCGCCCGGACCGCCCTGACTCGGCACGTGAGGGGAGTGCGGCCCCTCGTTCTCCGCGGTGCCGGCGGCGCCCAGCGTCTCGTCCCGACTGTCACCGCTCATCGCGGAAGCCCCCGTTGCACGCTCGGACTCGAACGCCGCCCAGCCTGCCACAGAGCGCGGGCACGCCCGGACCGCCGCGTCCACTTACCACTCGTCCGGGGCGACTTCCCGTGTCCGGGCGTAACCGCTCATCCGTTCGTGTCATGCTCGACGGTCCACTCGGACCATCGAGAACCGCGCCCCCTCAGGGGCGGCCCGCTACCGCGAACGCAGCCCTTCCAGAAGGATGTCGAGGAGCCGGGCCGACGCCGCCGCCTGCTGGGCCGCGTCCGGAAGCGCCGGCGCGGCGGTGGCTATGACGAGCAGTACGTCGGACACCGTGACGTCCGTCCGCAGCTCGCCCGCCTCCCGCGCCCGCTCCACGAGCCGGCCCACGACCTCCAGGAGCTCCGCGGCCCCCGAGTCCTCCTGCTCGACGGCCGGCACCGCGCGCGGTGCCACCACCCGCTGCTCGACCTGCTCCGCGTACCCGACGGAACCCGCCGGCACGGACGCACGCTGCTGCGGCACCCGCGCCTCGTCGTCCGGCGCACCGGCCGGCAGCAGCACGTCGTCCACGCCCACCCGCAGCACCTGCGGAGGCAGCAGCCGACCGGCGCCCGAGGCAACCGAGGTGCGCAGGAACCGGGACAACGCCGACCACGGCTCGTCCTCCTGGCCGAGAGCGGTCCGCGCCTGCTCCGTGAGCCGCGCGGTCTCCTCCTCGGCTATGCGCCGGACCAGCACGTCCTTGCTGGGAAAGCGCCGGTACACGGTGCCGACGCCGACCCGGGCGCGGCGCGCCACGTCCTCCATCGGAGCGCCGTAACCGAGCTCGCCGAACACCTCGCGCGCGGCGCGCAGCACGTGCTCCAGATTCCGCTGCGCGTCCACCCGCAGCGGCGCGGACCGCCCGTTCGGCACGGACTGCGCGGTACGGACCTGCCCGTACGAATCCTGAATCTGCATAAGCGTTCCCCCGCTCATGATGTCTCCCCCCGGAGACTCCCCGCCCTGGCACGGGGGCCCGACCGGGCCGCGCCCTTGGTCCACGCACGGCGATCCGACACCCCGATGAAGTACGAACATAGTTGAGTCGAGGTCAATTCAGAAGGGGCAGTTCCGTACGGTGCGCCCCCCGATCGGAGCAAGGACCCGGACCCTCCCGATTCCGACCCCGCGCCCCACCGGCCACTTCCGGCCTGACCTGCGCACATCCACGTCCCACGGGGCCGTTCGCCACTCCGCGCCTCCGTGCCCCTCCGGTCACACAATTTGCCGGGCCTGTGGACAAACCCCGGACGGCGTTGCGTCATGGGACAGTGACCGAACCTGTGCGCATTCTCGTTGTCGGCGGTGGCTACGTCGGGATGTACACCGCGCTGCGTCTGCAGCGGCAGCTCAAGGCGGAGCTGAGAAGCCACGCGGCCGAGATCACGGTGGTCACCCCCGAGCCCTACATGACGTACCAGCCGTTCCTGCCCGAGGCCGCCGCCGGCTCCATCTCCCCGCGCCACGTCGTCGTACCGCTCCGCCGGGTCCTCCACCGCTGCAAGATCGTCATCGGCGAGGTCCACTCGATCGACCACGCCAAGCGGACCGCGACCCTCTCCACCCTCGCCACCGAGGAGGAGGGCACCGGAAAGGTCCAGCTCGGCTACGACGAACTGGTCATCGCCCCCGGCTCGGTCTCCCGCACCCTCCCGGTCCCCGGCCTCGCCGACCACGGCATCGGCTTCAAGACCGTCGAGGAGGCCATCGGGCTGCGCAACCACGTGATCGAGCAGATGGACATCGCCAGCTCCACCCGCGACCCCGCCATCCGCGACGCCGCCCTCACCTTCGTCTTCGTCGGCGGCGGCTACGCGGGCGTCGAAGCCCTCGCAGAGCTCGAGGACATGGCCCGCTACACCGCGCGGTACTACCACAACATCAAGCCCCAGGACCTGCGCTGGGTCCTCGTCGAGGCCTCCGACCGGATCCTGCCCGAGGTCGGCGAGACGATGGGCCGCTACGCCGTCCGCGAGCTGCGCGGCCGGAACATCGACGTCCGTCTCGGCACCCGCCTCGACTCCTGCGAGAACCGGGTCGCCGTGCTCAGCGACGGCACCCGACTGCCCACCCGCACGGTCGTGTGGACCGCCGGCGTCAAACCCGCGCCGCTCGTCTCCGCCACCGACCTGCCCCGCAACGAACGCGGTCGGCTCGTCTGCACCCCGCAGCTCACCGTCGACGGCGTCGCCCACGCCTGGGCCGCCGGCGACGCGGCCGCCGTCCCCGACGTCACCGCCGACGAACCGGGCAGGGAATGCGCCCCCAACGCCCAGCACGCCGTCCGCCAGACGAAGGTGCTCGCCGAGAACATCGCCGCCTCCCTGCGCGGGCAGCCGCTCAAGGAATACGCACACAAGTACGTCGGCTCCGTCGCGTCCCTGGGCCTCCACAAGGGCGTCGCCCACGTCTACGGCCGTAAACTCAAGGGCTACCCGGCCTGGTTCATGCACCGCGCCTACCACCTCAGCCGGGTCCCCACGTTCAACCGCAAAGCCCGCGTCCTGGCCGAATGGACCCTGTCCGGCCTGTTCAAACGCGAGATCGTCTCCCTCGGCTCCCTGGAGCACCCGCGCGCCGAATTCGAACTCGCCGCCACACCCCCACCCGCGCCGAAGGACAAGCCCCCGGGCGAGACCCCGGGCGAGTCTTCCGGCTGACATCACTGTCAGTGCACTCGTCCACACTGGACGTGTGACCATAGGTGGGCTCACACCTGCACAGAGTGACTCTGCACGGCAACGACACCACGAGGCATACAGATCCGTGAACTTCACCCGTTGGAGCGCCCGGCTCCCCGGTACGCAGCGCCGCGCGGCGTCCCGTGGGACCGAAGGCTCCGTGCCCGCCGCCCGCGGTGAGTACGGGCCCAGATCGGAACACCTCGGCGAAGACACTGCCGGCGCCGTGGACACCGCCGGTGTCCCCGCCCTGGAGGACTTCACCGCGCGGGAGATCGTCGGCCGCCTCCCCGGCCTGGTCGCGCTCGTGTACGGCCCGGAGCACCGCATCGCGTACGTCAACGAGGCGTACGCCGCCGCCTTCGGCCCCCGCCCCGCCGGCGCCACCGTCGCCGACACCTGCCCCGAGGCGGAGGAGCTCGGCCTGCTGCCCCTCCTCGACCAGGTCCTGCGCAGCGGCAAGCCCCGGACGGTGAAGTCCCGCCGCACCCACGACGGCGGCTCCTACACCGTCACCTGCCTGCCCGTGGAGAGCCCCCACCTCGCCGACGGCGGCGTGCTCGTCCACGCCGCCGACGTCACCGACCACGCCGAGGCCGCCGAGCGGCTCCGCGCCAGCGAACGGCGGCACCGCGAGACCGCCGTCACCCTCCAGCGCTCCCTGCTCCCGCAGGAGCTGGAGCAGCCCGACGACCTGCGGATCGCCGCCACCTACCAGCCCGGCGGCACCGATGCCGCCGTCGGCGGCGACTGGTACGACGTCATCACCCTCGGCGCCGGCCGCACCGCCCTCGTCATCGGCGACGTCATGGGCCGCGGCGTCCGCGCCGCCGCCGTCATGGGCCAGCTCCGCACCGCCGTCCGCGCCTACGCCCGGCTCGACCTGCCCCCGCACGAGGTGCTCCAGCTCCTCGACGGCCTCGCCGCGGAGATCGACGCCAGCCAGATCGCCACCTGCGTCTACGCGGTCCACGACCCCAACGAGGGCAAGCTCGTCTACGCCTCCGCCGGCCACCTCCCGATCCTCGTCCGCGACGAGGACGGCACCGTCCGACGCGCCGAGGACCCGACGGGCCCGCCGCTCGGCACCGGCGGCTGGCTCCACACCTCCGGCACCATCGCCCTGCCGCCCGGCTCCACCGCCGTCCTCTACACCGACGGCCTGGTCGAGCGCCGCCGAGAGGACATCGACGAGGGCGTCGCCGCACTGGAGCGCGCCCTGTCCGGCGCCACCGGCAGCCCGCAGGTCGTCTGCGACCGGCTGCTGCGCTCCCTGGGCGTCACCGCCGAGCACGACGACGACGTGGCCGTCCTCGTCCTCCAGCACCCGGCCCGCAAGGGACCCGATGCCGAGCTGTTCCACAACGCGGCCCTGGAGCTCCTCGGCGGCGTCGAGGCCGCGCCACGCGCGCGTGCCTTCGCCTCCGGGGTCCTCGCCAGCTGGCGCTTCCCCGTCGAGCTGCGTGACCTGGGCGTCCTCGCCACCAGCGAGCTGGTGGCGAACTCCCTCCAGCACGGCACCCCACCCATGCGGCTGCGGCTCCGCCGCACCGACCGGCGCCTGATCATCGAGGTCACGGACGGCGACGACCACCTGCCGCGCCGCCGCAGGGCGGAAACGGAGGACGAGGCGGGTCGCGGAATCTCGATCATCGCGACGATCGCCTCGTCCTGGGGAAGCCGCCGCACACCGGGCGGCGGCAAAGCGGTGTGGTGCGAGTTCGCCCTGCCCGACTGACCCCGCCCTGCCGGAGGGGCGTCAGGCGGCTGCGGTCTCGCGCTGCGGCTCGTGCCGCGCCACGACCTTCGACGGCCGGGCGGCCGACGACGGCTGGTTCTGCGCCGGGGTGAGCCGCTTGCCGAGCCGGATCGCCAGGAAGGTGATCCCGAGCGAGAAGAGCACGAAGGTCAGGATGTACGGCCCGTGAAGGGAGGCCCCCATGGGGCCGCCCACCGCGGGGCCGACCGCGAGCGCGAGCTGCTTCACCAGGGCGAAGGCCGAGTTGTACGTACCGACCATCGACTCCGGCGCCAGATCGGCCACCAGCGGCGCGACCGTCGGCGACAGCATCGCCTCACCGAGCCCGAACAGGGCGTACGTGGAGACGAAGGCCGCCGTCGCCATCGCCTGGCTGCCGTGACCGAGGCCCGCGTAGCCGGCGAACAGCCACGCGACGGTCCAGATCAGACCGACCGCCGCGATGACCCGGGTCCGCTTGCGGCGCTCGACGAACTTCAGCACCAGGAACTGGGCCGCGACGATGACCGCGGTGTTGGCGGCCAGCGCGATGCCGAGCGTCGACGGCGCGATCCCGGCCGCCTCCGTGCCGTACGCGGCCAGACCCGACTCGAACTGCCCGTAGCAGGCGAAGAACAGGACGAAGCCCAGCACGCACAGCTGCACCATCGCCTTGTGCCCGAGCAGCGCCCGGACCCCGCCGTTCTTCCCCGCGGCCGGCCGGGCGCCCTGGAGGGCGGCCTCCGGCATCCGCACGGTCAGCACGATCGCCGCGAGGACGAGGAACATCGCCGACTCGATGGAGAACAGCAGGAGGAAGGAGTCGGGCCGGCTCGCGTCGACCAGCTGGCCGCCGATGAGACCGCCGACGCCGAGCCCGAGGTTCTGCAGGAAGAACTGCATGGCGAACGAGCGGGTGCGGGTGGCCGCGGTCGAGCACCACACGATCATGGTGGCGAGCGCCGGCTGCATCACCGCCGTACCGGCGCCGAGCAGCGCGGCGGACCCGACGGCCGCGGGCACGGAGGACGCGAGGCCCATGCCGAGCGCGCCGAGCGCGGCGAGCAGCGAGGCCACCAGCAGCACGGGCACCGGCCCGCGCCGGTCGATGGTGCGTCCGCTGAAGGGCAGCACCACGAGGGCGGCCATGGCGAAGACGGCCAGAACGACACCCGCGGTACTCGCGCCCAGATCCCGCACCTGAGCGACGTACACATAGAGGTACGGCACGGTGAAGCCGAGTCCGAACGCGCTCAGCGCGCTGCCTGCCTGAATCCGGCGCATCGCTGCGCCCATCGCCTTGGTCACACTCACCCACTTCGGTCGCGGGTTCAGTGCTGTAGCCCTGAACCCTGAAGACTTCAATCCTAAAGTTCGATGCTTAAAGATACACATAGAAGGACTTCAACGCCAACGAGCCGCGTGGGATACTCGCCGCATGTCCGACACCCCCGAGCCGTCCGGCTCGTCGGCCCCCCAGGAGCCGACGCTCGACGAGCAGATCGCCGCCTACCAGCGCGAATTCCGCGACCTCGACCCGCAGGTCGAGAAGGTGGTCTCCGCCCTGGGCCGGCTGAACCGCCGGATGAACGTGGCGTACGGCCGCCAGGTCGCCGACCTCGGCATCAGCAACGCCGAGTGGGAGGTCCTGAAGACCCTCGTCCTGTCCGGCGCCCCGTACCGCCTCGGCCCCGGCGAGCTCGCCAAGCGCCTGGGCCTCACCCCGGCCGCCATGACGCACCGCATCGACCGCATGGCCGGGGAGGGCCTGGTCACCCGCGACCGCGACGAGAACAACCGCGTGCGCGTGATCGTCGAGCTGACGGACGAGGGCCGCCAGAAGTGGCTGGAGGCCATGCGCATGGCGACGGACTTCGAGGAGGAGCTCCTCCAGGACCTGTCCCCCGAGGAACGGGGCGCCCTCGGCGAGATGCTCATCCGCCTGCTGCGCCGCGTGGAGCTCACCCAGCCGGACGCGGGCGGCCGGCTGACGGACCTCGACTGAGGCCGACCGGGGCCGGAACCGGGGCCCTGCCGAGGTTTGACACGCCCCTGGGGGACGCGTAGTGTTCTCCGAGTTGTCACGGAGCCGGAACGGTTCTTCGGCAACTACTCCCGCCGCAATAGCGGCACCTCAACTCCGCACGATCTCCCTACCGGGACGAATTTCGGCATGCCGAAATTCATTTCGAAAGACTCGATTATGAGTCGCCAGGGCGGTCCGCTAGAGTCGGGGACGTCGGAACGGCCCAACAGCCGCAAAGACAAATCCCGCTGACTGGGAATCAGACGCCGAAAGGATCTGATAGAGTCGGAACCGCCGGAAGGGCCCGGAGCGAAAGCGAAAGGGACCGGAAAGCACCGAGGAAATCGGATCGGAAAGATCTGATAGAGTCGGAAACGAAGGAAGCGCCCGGAGGAAAGCCCGCGAGGGTCGGTACG
>NZ_JBFAXU010000012.1:0-228613 GCF_040680975.1 Streptomyces sp. NPDC051921 | reverse complement strand
GTGAGGCGCTGTTTCACGTGAAACAGCGCCTCACCCGCGGCCGGCCCGCTCAGAGGCCTCGCCAGCCCGCCTCGTCCACACCGCCGGGCACGGCTTCCCCCTGCTCGTAAGGCTCCCGGGTGAAGACGAACGAACCCAGATCGAGGTGACTCACCGTGCCGTCCGGACGTCGCACGACCCGGAGCGTCTCCCCCTGGTAGTAGCCGTCGAGACCGATCCAGCCGCCCTCGGGCAGCGCGCGGAACGTCGCCCGCCGCCCGGCCCCCCGCAGCGGCTCCAGGACCACCCCGCCCCGAGGACCGACCCGCAGCCCGTACGCGTACGTCCCCCAGTACCAGGGGCCGGTGAGCGCGAGCAGTTCCTCGTCGACCTCGGCCTCAGGAAGCGGCCTCCAGGGCTCCGGAATGCGCGGCTCGGCCTCGGCCACGATCCGGACGAGATCGGCGGCCACAGAGGACGGCAGAGGGCCTGACGTGGCGTTCGCGAGCGCCACAGCGGCCAGGCCGTCCTCGACGCACACCCAGAGGCCGGCGACGAAGCCCGGCAGCGAGCCCGTATGGCCGACGAGCGTCCGGCCGTCGTGACGCAGCAGTTGGAGGCCGAGGCCGTACCCCCACTCCGCGTCGCCGGGCGCAGGCGGCACCGCCGGTACCCGCATCTCCTCCACGGTCGCCCGGCTCAGCACCCGGTCGTCGCCCGCGGCCAGGAAGGCGGCGAACCGGCAGAGGTCGCCGACGGTCGACCAGAGCACTCCGGCCGGCGCCATGATCCCCAGGTCCTCCAGCGGTTCGGGAAGCATCACATCGGCCCACGGGTGCACCGCCCAGCCGCCCGCGTGCGGGGCGACCGGCCGCACCGACGTACGGCCGAGCCCCAGTGGCTCGAGGATCTCGGTACGCAGCGCCTCCTCCCAGGGCACCCCGCGGACGGCCTCGACCAGCGAACCCAGCAGCGTGTAACCGGGGTTGGAGTAGTGGAAGAGCCGCCCGGACGGATGCAGCAGGGGCCGCTCCCCCAGGACGTCGGCCAGCCCCGGCCGCGTGGTCCCAGGTGTCCGCTCCCACCACGGAGCCGGTGTCTCGGCGGCCAGGCCGGAGCTGTGCCCGAGGAGTTGAGCGATCGTCACCTCGCCCACCCCGGTGCCCTTCAGATGCTTCTCCAGCGGGTCGTCGAGACCGATGAGCCCCTCGTCCCTCAGCCGCATGACCAGAACCGCGGTGAACACCTTCGTGATCGAGCCGATCCTGAACTGCGTCTCGGCGTCCGGGGCATGCCCGTCGACGCAGGAGCGCGATCCGAACCAGACCGTGCGCCCGTCCCGCACAACGCCCGCGACGAAGGAGGGCGAGCGCCCCTCCGTCTGGGCGACGGCGATCCGGTGCAACAGCGCGCGCTCGGTACTGGGCAGCAGGTCTTCGAAGGTTGAGGTCATGCGGTCATCTTCACCCGGCACGACCTCGTTCGCGCTGTCCTTTTCGCCCGGCGCCCTGCTGCAGGGTCTCGCCGCCGATGACTGCCGGTCTTCTCTGAAATGCTGCGGGCGGGCGCAGATCGCGCACCGATGAGTTTCCCTCGCCGCGCCGGTCCGTCCTCATGAGGCCGACTCACGAAAGGCTGGGCGCCATGCGGAAACTGATCTACGGCATGAACCTCTCCCTGGACGGCTACATCGCCGCCCCTGGCGACGACATCGGCTGGAGCGTGCCGAGCGACGAGCTGTTCCAGTTCTGGTCCGTCCAGTTGCAGGCGACCGACCTGTCGCTGTACGGGCGCAAGCTGTGGCAGACGATGAGCTCCCACTGGCCGACGGCCGACCAGCAGCCCGACGCCACCCCTGCGGAGATCGAGTTCGCTCGCCGCTGGCGGGACATGTCGAAGGTGGTGTTCTCCTCGACCATCGACGAGGTCGAAGGGAACACCCGCCTGGTCACCGGCGACGCGGTCGCCGAGATCAGCCGGCTCAAGGCCGAGGACGGCGGCCCGATGGCCATCGGCGGCGCGACGCTCGCCGGGGCGGCCATGCGGGCCGGGCTGATCGACGAGTACCTGCTGGCCACCGCGCCGGTCCTGGTGGGCGGCGGCACGCCGTTCTTCACCGCGCTGGACAGCCGGGTGAACCTGAACCTGGTGGAGACGCGGACGCTTCCCGGCGGCGTGCTTCTGACCAGGTACGAGACGCGGCGCTGAGTCACCACGGCGCTGTAGGATCTCGCGGCTCGTGTCAGACACCACCGCTGTGACCTGCGGCTCCCGGAGCCGCCTCACGATGTGTCGGGGTTGATCAGTCTCACCACGGGTGCCGGATCCCCAGGGCCGAAAACGTCACTCGTCTTCGTCGTCGAAGTCGTAGGGCGGGATGGTCCATCGCATCACCATCCCGCCCGCCTCGTCGGCTTCAAGCGTGACCGGGTATACCTGGCCGGCGTCCCGCTCACCGCGGTGCCTCATCGAGTGGTCGCCCTGATCCCATTCGATGCCAAGCACCTGACAGCCGCCAACCCCGATCGCTCCGGCGCGTAGCGGATGGTGCCACCCGGCTCGCCGGAAACGGTGGTAGTCGGTGTGCTTGTCGATCGAGACCACAAGGCCCTTGCCGTGGAGGCGGTCACACCAGGCGGTGAGTTCGGCCGCGAGGGCTGCCGCCTCGGCCAGCGGGAGATCGAGCCACCCATGCGGTCCTTCGACACCGTACTGCGCGATCCGCTCACCGCCGAACTCGGCGTGCGCGTCGTCCGCGTACCGGCCCCAGTAGAAGACGTCAGCGAGCCCATCGGCTGGCTCACTGTCCGTTCCCGTCCACGTGTCCAGCCCTGCGGCGTCGCCGATGACCATGCCGCACCGGTCAACGGGCAGGTCCCCGAGCCGGACCGGCACTGATCGGTCCGCAGCCCCGGGCCACGGAAGGCCGAGGCCAATCTCCAGGGTCGCAATCGTCGGCTCTTCGTCGAACGGAGATGGCGAGGTGCTCGCCCTCACCCTCAACGGTCGGTCGTCGGCGGCCGGGACGGCAGCCGCCTCGCACAACCACTCACGAAGATGGCCTCCTCCCGAGGATGCGGCCGTCCTGGCGCGCTCGGACAGGGGCTGGCCCAATTCCCGCCAGTAGTCGATCCACCCGGCCATGCCGAGCACCAGCACTCCGGACGGCACGGTGACGGTTCCGAGGTCGACGAAGGTCTCAGGCATGCGCCGATTGTGCCTTGCCAGTACGACAGGATTCGTTGCGAGGTATCGGTACCCGTTGCCAGAGCCTCCGAGCTGCGACAGCGACCTGCGAATCTCAGCTCGTGCCGGATCCGACTATCCGACACCGACCGTGAGATTCCGACACGAAATTTGAGACCCTACAGGCGCGACGGATCAGGTCTGCGCCATGTCCACGAAGCGCGAGTAGTGACCCTGGAAGGCCACCGTGATGGTCGCCGTCGGACCGTTACGGTGCTTGCCGACGATGATGTCGGCCTCGCCCGCGCGCGGGGACTCCTTCTCGTAGGCATCCTCGCGGTGGAGCAGGATGACCATGTCCGCGTCCTGCTCGATCGAGCCGGACTCACGCAGGTCGGAGACCATCGGCTTCTTGTCCGTGCGCTGTTCCGGTCCACGGTTCAGCTGGGAGAGCGCGATGACCGGGAGCTCCAGCTCCTTGGCGAGGAGCTTCAGGTTTCGCGACATGTCCGAGACCTCCTGCTGGCGGCTCTCGGAGCGCTTGCCACCGGACTGCATCAGCTGGAGGTAGTCGATGACGACGAGCTTGAGGCCGTTGCGCTGCTTGAGGCGGCGGCATTTGGCGCGGATCTCCATCATCGACAGGTTCGGCGAGTCGTCGATGTAGAGCGGGGCCTGCGAGACGTCCGGCATCCGGCGGGCCAGCCGCGTCCAGTCCTCGTCGGTCATGGTGCCGGAGCGCATGTGGTGCAGCGCCACCCGGGCCTCGGCCGAGAGCAGTCGCATCGCGATCTCGTTGCGGCCCATTTCGAGGGAGAAGATGACGCTGGGCAGGTTGTTCTTGATGGACGCGGCACGGGCGAAGTCCAGGGCGAGCGTCGACTTACCCATGGCGGGACGGGCGGCGATGATGATCATCTGCCCGGGGTGCAGACCGTTGGTGAGCGCGTCGAGGTCGGTGAAGCCGGTGGGCACACCGGTCATCTCGCCGCTGCGGGAGCCGATCGCCTCGATCTCGTCGAGCGCGCCCTCCATGATGTCGCCGAGGGGCAGATAGTCCTCGGTGGTGCGCTGCTCGGTGACCTGGTAGATCTCGGACTGGGCCCGGTTGACGATCTCGTCGACGTCGCCGTCGGCTGCGTATCCCATCTGCGTGATCTTGGTGCCGGCCTCCACGAGGCGGCGCAGCACGGCCCGCTCGTGGACGATCTCCGCGTAGTACGAGGCGTTGGCGGCGGTCGGCACCGACTGGACGAGCGTGTGCAGGTACGAGGCACCGCCGACACGGGTGATCTCACCGCGCTTGGTGAGCTCGGCGCCGACCGTGATGGGGTCGGCGGGCTCGCCCTTCGCGTACAGGTCGAGGATCGCCGCGTAGACGGTCTCGTGGGCCGGCTTGTAGAAGTCGTGGCCCTTGATGATCTCGACGACGTCGGCGATGGCGTCCTTGGAGAGGAGCATGCCGCCGAGGACGGACTGCTCGGCGTCCAAGTCCTGCGGGGGGACGCGCTCGAAGCCGGACAGCCCGGAGTCCCAGCCGCCCTCGCTGCCGCGCTCGTGCTGGTCCTCCCGCCCGCGTCCGCGGCCACGGGGCTCGCGGGTACGGGTGGGCAGCCGGTCGCTGGGTCCGCTGTCGGCCCAGGGATCGTCCATGGGCTCGGGAATGCTCACCAAGCCACCTCCTCCCGTCCGCTCCGCGGACCTCGCCGTGCCACTCTTTCTTACGCCACGGCTCGGACAAAAAAGAGGCTTTGACTCCGCTTCTGGCGCGTCGTGCGCCGGACCACGGTAGGCCCGCGGGCACCGTCAGCCAATCTGGTTATCCACAGGGCCTGTGGGTGAAGGTCCAGATGCTGTGGAGAACTCCCCAGAACCTGTGCACGGACCGGGGGACAGCCATGTGGACAAACTCATAACCGCCTCCACCAAACACCTCTGACCTGCAGTTCTTCCATCCACCGGCTGTGGGGGAGAAAAACTTCGCCACCCGGATCAAGATCAGAACAAACGGCGCACAGCCGAAGGCTCCCTCCCACACAAAGTAAGGATCACTAACCGATTGCGTCTCTTACCTGTGGAAGATTAGATTGAGCGCATGCACCAGGCTCACGCGACCCCCAAGGCCGTTCGACGGCAACACGACCGCGAGATCGTCTCGTTGGCCGTCCCGGCCTTCGGCGCACTCGTCGCCGAGCCCCTCTTCCTCATGGTCGACAGCGCCATTGTCGGCCACCTCGGCACGCCCCAGCTCGCCGGACTCGCCATCGCCTCGGCCCTCCTGTCCACGGCCGTGAGCGTCTTCGTCTTCCTCGCCTACGCGACCACCGCAGCCGTCGCCCGACGCGTCGGCGCCGGCGATCTCCAGGCCGCCATCCGCCAGGGCGTCGACGGCATCTGGCTCGCCCTCCTCCTCGGCGCCGCCGTGGTCGCCGTCCTGCTGCCCACCGCGCCCTGGCTCGTGGACCTCTTCGGCGCCTCCGACACGGCCGCCCCCTACGCGGTCACCTACCTGCGCATCTCCAGTCTCGGCATCCCCGCCATGCTGATGGTCCTCGCCGCCACCGGCGTCCTGCGCGGTCTCCAGGACACCCGCACCCCGCTGTACGTCGCCATCGGCGGCTTCACCGCCAACGCTGCCCTCAACCTCGGCCTGGTCTACGGCGCCGGGCTCGGCATCGCGGGCTCCGCCTGGGGCACGGTCATCGCCCAGCTCGGCATGGCCGGCGCCTATCTCTTCGTGGTCGTCCGCGGTGCCCGGCGGCACGGCGCCTCGCTCCGCCCGGATGCCGCAGGCATCCGCGCCTGCGCCCAGGCCGGCGCCCCGCTCCTGATCCGTACGCTCTCACTGCGGGCCGTGCTCATGATCGCCACCATCGTGGCCGCCCGCCTCGGCGACGCCGATGTCGCCGCCCACCAGATCATCCTGTCCCTGTGGAGCCTGATGGCCTTCGCGCTCGACGCGATCGCCATCGCCGGACAGGCCATCATCGGACGCTATCTCGGCGCCGATGACGCGGACGGCGCCCGTCAGGTCTGCCGGCGAATGATCCAGTGGGGAGTGGTCTCCGGCGTCGTGCTCGGAGCGCTGCTGGTCGTCACACGGCCGCTCTTCGTGCCGCTCTTCACCAGCGACCCCGCGGTCCAGGACGCACTGCTCCCCGCCCTCCTCGTCGTGGCGCTCTCACAGCCCGTCTCCGGGGTGGTCTTCGTCCTCGACGGGGTGCTCATGGGTGCGGGCGACGGCCCCTATCTGGCCTGGGCCATGCTGCTGACCCTGGCCGTCTTCGCGCCGGTCGCCCTGCTGGTGCCGACGCTGGGCGGCGGCCTTACGGCGCTATGGGGAGCGATGACCCTGATGATGAGCGTTCGCATGGCGACGCTCTGGCTCCGTGAACGCTCCGGCCGCTGGCTCGTCACGGGCGCCACACGCTGAGCGGTGTTTCACGTGAAACGGCGGAAGGGCCGCACCCCGAGGGGTGCGGCCCTTCCGTACTGCTGAGCGCAGTCTGCTCGATGGCAGCGTTACGCGGCGACGACCTCGACGCCGAGCTTCGCGGCAACCTCGGGGTGCAGACGCACGGACACCTGGTGCGAGCCCAGGGTCTTGATCGGCGAACCGAGCTCGACGCGACGCTTGTCGACGTCCGGGCCACCCGCGGTCTTGATCGCGGCAGCGATGTCGGCCGGGGTCACGGAGCCGAAGAGACGGCCGGCGTCGCCGGAGCGAACGGCCAGGCGCACCTTCGTGCCCTCGAGCTGGGCCTTGATCTCGTTGGCCTGCTCGATGGTCGCGATCTCGTGGATCTTGCGGGCGCGGCGGATCTGCGCCACGTCCTTCTCGCCACCCTTGGTCCAGCGGATCGCGAAACCGCGCGGGACCAGGTAGTTGCGAGCGTAGCCGTCCTTGACGTCGACGACGTCGCCAGCGGCACCGAGGCCGGAAACCTCGTGGGTGAGGATGATCTTCATTTTTCGGTCACCCTTCCCTTATCGCGCGGTGGACGTGTAGGGCAGCAGCGCCATCTCACGGCTGTTCTTGACGGCCGTGGCGACGTCACGCTGGTGCTGCGTGCAGTTGCCGGTCACGCGACGGGCACGGATCTTGCCGCGGTCGGAAATGAACTTCCGCAGCATGTTCGTGTCCTTGTAGTCGACGTACGCGACCTTGTCCTTGCAGAACGCGCAGACCTTCTTCTTAGGCTTGCGCACAGGCGGCTTCGCCATGGTGTTTCTCCTGTGTGATCAAGAAGTGGGGGTACGAGCTGCTTCCGGGGCGCAGGCCCTAGAAGGGAGGCTCGTCCGAGTAGCCGCCGCCGGAGTTGCCACCCCAGCCGCCACCGCCGCCGCCCTGCTGGCCGCCGGAGGGGGCACTGGAGGCCCAGGGGTCGTCGGAGGGAGCTCCGCCGCCCTGCTGGCCGCCGCCGGAGTTGCCACCCCAGCCGCCACCGCCGCCGCCCTGCTGGCCGCCGCCGCCGTAGCCGCCCTGGCCACCGCGACCGGTGGTGCGGGTGACCTTGGCCGTGGCGTTACGCAGGCTGGGGCCGACTTCCTCGACATCCAGCTCGTAGACCGTGCGCTTGACGCCCTCGCGGTCCTCGTAGGACCGCTGCTTCAGCCGGCCCTGCACGACGACGCGCATGCCCTTCTGAAGCGACTCGGCGACGTTCTCCGCCGCCTGACGCCAGACCGAGCAGGTCAGGAACAGGCTCTCGCCGTCCTTCCACTCGTTGGTCTGACGGTCGAAGGTGCGGGGAGTGGACGCGATGCGGAACTTCGCGACCGCCGCACCGGACGGGGTGAAGCGCAGCTCGGGGTCTTCGACAAGATTGCCGACGACCGTGATGACGGTCTCGCCTGCCATGGGTGAACCTCTCGGCGGGATTGCTGCTGGCTGCTAACTGCTACTCGGGCCCGAGTACCTGTGAGCGAAAGCTCAGTGGGTCTCGGGGCGGAGGACCTTGGTCCGGAGGACCGACTCGTTCAGGTTCATCTGGCGGTCGAGCTCCTTGACGACCGCAGGCTCGGCCTGCAGGTCGATGACCGAGTAGATGCCCTCGGGCTTCTTCTTGATCTCGTACGAGAGACGACGACGGCCCCAGGTGTCGACCTTCTCGACCTTTCCGTTGCCCTCACGGACGACGGAGAGGAAGTTCTCGATCAGGGGGGCGACAGCGCGCTCCTCCAGATCGGGGTCGAGGATGACCATCACCTCGTAGTGACGCATGTGGAACCCACCTCCTTTGGACTCAGCGGCCACGGTCGTTCCGTGGCAGGAGGGTCGTGATGCGTGAGCAACGGTATCCGCCGCCACTGACAGCCCCCCTCGACGAGCGAGGAGGTGCTGTCGAGGTCCTGGACGGACCAGGGCAGACACCGGTGCAGACCGTACAGAGTACCCGCACATCACCCTGCGGTTGAAATCCGACGGGGAGGGGACGCAATCTGTACACAACGGATGTGGGCGGCGTCACAATGGCGCCGCCCTCCGGACGGCACGCCAGGAGGTGCCCCATGGCACAGGCAATGCGACCCGACCCCGGACATTCCCTCTTCGCCACGGACGGCAAGCCCCACCCGCTCCAGGACGCCCTGATGGGAGTGACGCTCTTCCTCGGGATCCTGTCCTTCATCACGGCCCAGTTCCACAGCCTGCACGTGCTCGCGTCCTGGACCGGACTCATCGGCATCCTGACCGGTGCCTACGGACAGTTCATCTCCGTGACCACCCGGGAGCGCTTCCTCCTGATCGTCGGCCTCGGCGCCTCAGGGGTCGGCTTCTATCTCGGCATGTTCTACGGGGGCCTCGCCTGAGGCACGGGCCGGTCGGCCGCCTGGGGACACACGTCCCATCGGGGCGCTCCCCGGTCGCAGTAGGCTTCGGCGCGAGAGCCGGAGCCCCTGAACCGATGGGGACACACCTGCCGAGGAGCGCCCCGCATGAGCCTGACCCTGAGGACCATCAGCCGTGAGCAGCATCTGGCATTCATCCAGAGCCAGCCCGCGGCGAGCCACTGCCAGGTCCCGGCGTGGGCTGATGTGAAGACCGAGTGGCGCTCGGAGAACCTCGGCTGGTTCGACAAGTCCGGCGAGCTCGTCGGTGTGGGCCTGGTCCTCTACCGCCAGCTCCCGAAGATCAAGCGCTACCTGGCCTATCTGCCCGAGGGCCCGGTCATCAACTGGTACGCCCCCAATCTCGACGACTGGCTGCAGCCGATGCTGGCTCACCTCAAGCAGCAGGGCGCCTTCTCGGTGAAGATGGGCCCGCCGGTCGTCATCCGCCGCTGGGACTCCGCCGCCATCAAGTCCGGCATCCAGGATCCGGACGTCAAGCGTCTGAAGGACGTCGAGGCCACCCACATCGAGCCGCGCGCCTTCGAGGTCGCCGACCGGCTGCGGAAGATGGGCTGGCAGCAGGGCGAGGACGGCGGCGCCGGCTTCGGCGACGTCCAGCCGCGCTACGTCTTCCAGGTCCCGCTCGCGGGCCGCTCCCTCGACGACGTCCTCAAGGGCTTCAACCAGCTGTGGCGCCGCAACATCAAGAAGGCCGAGAAGGCCGGCGTCGAGGTCGTCCAGGGCGGCTACGAGGACCTCGCCGAGTGGCAGCGCCTCTACGAGATCACGGCCGTCCGCGACCACTTCCGGCCGCGCCCGCTCTCGTACTTCCAGCGCATGTGGACCGTCCTCAACAACGAGGACCCCAACCGCATGCGCCTCTACTTCGCCCGCCACAACGGCGTGAACCTCTCCGCCGCCACCATGCTCGTCGTGGGCGGTCACGTCTGGTACTCCTACGGCGCCTCCGACAACATCGGCCGCGAGGTCCGGCCCTCGAACGCGATGCAGTGGCGGATGCTGCGCGACGCGTACGCGATGGGCGCGACCGTCTACGACCTGCGGGGCATCTCGGACTCGCTGGACGAGACCGACCACCTCTTCGGTCTGATCCAGTTCAAGGTCGGCACGGGCGGCGAGGCCGTGGAGTACGTGGGCGAGTGGGACTTCCCGCTCAACAAGCTCCTGCACAAGGCCCTGGACATCTACATGTCGCGTCGCTGACGACGCGACCGAGGCTTTTGTAGTCTCGTACACACCTTTGATACACCGCAGCCACCAGAAAGGTTCCGGGCCGGCCATGGCGCTCTCCCTGTACGTCGACACCGCTCGCTGGCGGGCGCACCAGAAGACCGTGATCGACCAGTTCCCCGGTCTGATCCCGGTCTGCAAGGGCAACGGCTACGGCTTCGGCCACGAGCGCCTGGCGGACGAGGCCGCCCGGTTCGGCGCCGACATGCTCGCGGTGGGCACCACCTACGAGGCCGCCCGGATCAAGGACTGGTTCAGCGGCGATCTGCTGGTCCTCACCCCGTTCCGGCGGGGCGAGGAGCCGGTGCCGCTGCCGGACCGGGTGATCCGCTCGGTGTCCTCCGTGGACGGCGTGCACGCCCTGGTGGGCGCCCGCGTCGTCATCGAGTGCATGAGCTCGATGAAGCGCCACGGCGTCCACGAGGAGGACCTCGGCCGACTGCACGCCGCCATCGAGGACGTGCGCCTGGAGGGCTTCGCCCTGCACCTGCCGCTCGACCGCACCGACGGCACCGACGCCGTCGAGGAGGTCATCACCTGGATGGACCGGCTGCGGGCCGCCCGGCTGCCCCTGCACACCATGTTCGTCAGCCATCTGCGCGCCGACGAGCAGGCCCGGCTGCAGCAGCAGTTCCCGCAGACCCGGTTCCGCGCCCGGATCGGCACCCGGCTGTGGCTGGGCGACCACGAGGCGACCGAGTACCGCGGCGCGGTCCTCGACGTCACCCGGGTCGCCAAGGGGGACCGGTTCGGCTACCGGCAGCAGAAGGCCGCCTCCGACGGCTGGCTCGTGGTGGTCGCCGGCGGCACCTCGCACGGCGTCGGCCTGGAGGCCCCCAAGGCGATGCACGGCGTGATGCCGCGCGCCAAGGGCGTCGCGCGGGCCGGCCTCGCGACGGTCAACCGGAACCTTTCTCCGTTCGTCTGGGCCGGCAAGCAGCGCTGGTTCGCCGAGCCGCCGCACATGCAGGTGTCGATCCTGTTCGTGCCGGCCGACGCCCAGGAGCCGCAGGTCGGGGACGAGCTGGTCGCCCACCTGCGCCACACCACGACCCAGTACGACCGGATCGTCGAGCGCTGAGCCACGGACGCGGAGCGGCCCCCGGGGGAATCCCCGGGGGCCGCTCCGCGTCGTCGGCCGGGCCGCCGCCGGATCACGCCGGCGGCACGCCCCAGTCCACCCGCGGCCCCTCCACGGCCGGCGCCGCGTGCCGCGCCGGATGCGCCGCCCTGCCCAGGACGAAGACGTCCTCGGCTCCGTCCAGGACGCCGCCCGAGGGGTCGTCCGAGCCGTCCCGCCGCACCCCGTCCCGGTCGGGCGCCAGGATGTCGCGCACGACCAGGGCGCACAGGTAGAGCGTGCCGAGCAGGTGCAGGACGATCGCGAACTGGTAGCCGTCGGTCGGCAGCCCCTGCTTGTTGCCGCTCGTGGTGTAGGCGAGGTACAGCCAGATGCCGAGGAAGTACATGACCTCGCAGGCCTGCCAGATCAGGAAGTCCCGCCAACGCGGCCGGGCGAGCGCGGCGAGCGGGATGAGCCACAGCACGTACTGCGGCGAGTAGACCTTGTTGGTGAGCACGAACGCGGCAACGATCAGGAAGGCCAGCTGCACGAGACGCGGCCTGCGGGGCGCGTTGAACGCCAGATAGGCGAGCCCCGCGACCACCAGCATCATCAGGAACAGCGCGTAGTAGTTGGCCGTCTCCGGGCGGATCGACTGGCCCGTGATCTGGCTGATGAGCAGCCAGAACGAACCGAAGTCGATGTTCCGCTCCGTGCTGAACAGGTAGAACTGCTTCCAGCCCTCCGGCGCCAGGAGCGCCACCGGCAGGTTCACCACCAGCCAGGCCCCGGCCGCGCCCAGCACCGCCATGGCGAACGCACGCCACTTGCCGGCCCGCCAGCACAGCAGGAAGACGGGAACGAGCAGCAGTATCGGGTAGAACTTGGCGGCCGTCGCGAGCCCCAGCAGCACGCCGAAGCCCAACGGCCGGCTGCGCGACCACATCAGCAGCGCGGCCGCCGTCAGGGCGACCGCCAGCAGGTCCCAGTTGATGGTCGCCGTGAGCGCGAACGCGGGGGCCAGGGCCACGAGCAGGCCGTCCCAGGGGCGCCTGCGGTGCGTCCGGGCCACACAGACCGCCAGGACGGCCGTGCACACCAGGAGCAGGCCCGCGTTGGCCATCCAGAACGCCTGCTCGCGCTGCGTCAGATCGCCGTCGCCGGGCGTCAGCCAGGCCGCGACCTGCATGAACAGACCCGTCAGGACCGGGTACTCCAGGAACGGTATGTCGCCGCCGATCCGGTCGAAGTACGGGACCAGTCCCTCGGCGAAGCCCCGCCCGGAGAACAGGTGCGGGATGTCGGAGTAGCAGGCGTGGGTGTACTGGGAGGTGGACCCCCGGAACCAGGCCCAGTTGTAGCAGGGCAGCTTCTGCACCATGCCGAGCGCGAACATGCCGATGGCCACGAGCGCGATCACCCGCACCGGCGTGAGCTGCCCGGCACCGAGCAGCGCGCGGCGTCCGATCGGCCCGCCGAGCAGCTCGCTGCCGGCGGCCGCGACCTCGTCGGTGCGGGTGGGGCTGACCACCGGATCCTGCGGAGGGCTCGGCTTCTGCAGGCTCGGCTTCTGGAGGCTCGGCATGGGGGACATCCTGCCGTACGCCCCTGGCAAACGGTGAGGGCCGCCGCGCCCGGTGCCGTACACGAGGTACGGACCGGGCGCGGCGGCCCTCGAAGGATGCCGGGGGAGGCTCAGCCGCCCAGGCCCCAGGTACCGCCGTTCGGTTTTCCGCCACCGGCCGTGCTGGTGGCGGTGGCCGTCGGATCCGTGGGCGGCGTCGTGGTCGCGCCGCCGCTGGATCCGCCGCCGTCCTGGCCCGAGCTGGTGCCGCCGTTCGGGTCGCACGGCCAGTCCCAGACGCTGCAGGTCTTGCCCGGGTCGGGCGTCTTGCTCGGCTTGCCCGTGGGCGCCTGCGTCGACGGGGTCGAGGACGGCGTCGAGGACGGCGTCTCCGTCGGCGTCGGGGTCGGGCTGACCATGCCGCCGCCGTAGACGCCCTCGGCGTCGCCCAGGGGCTCGGGCGCCGGGAAGCTCTTCGCCTCGGTGCCCTTGAGCGCCTCGGTCATGTAGTCGTGCCAGATCCGCGAGGGGAACGAATTACCGTGGATCTTCGGCTGGTCACCGGTGCCGTACATGGACAGGAACTTGCGGTCCTTGAGCGTCTCGTCGTCCGCGAAGCGGTACATGTCGATCGCGGTCGACAGCTGCGGGGTGTACCCCACGAACCAGGCCGAGTTGTTGCCGTCGGTCGTACCCGTCTTGCCGGCCGCCTCGCGGTCGTCGAGCGCGGCCTTCCGGCCGGTGCCGCCCTTGACCACGCTCTTGAGGACGTCGGTCACGTTGCTGGCGACGGCCGTGGAGAACACCCTCTTGGGCCGGGCCTCGTGCTTGTACTTGACCTGGCCCTGCTTGAGGACCTTCTCCACCGAGTACACGTCGTTGCGCTCGCCGTTGTTGGCGAAGGTCGCATAGGCGCCCGCCATGCGGATCGCGCTGGGGTTGGAGATACCCAGGGAGAACGACGGCACGTTGGCCTTGACCAGCGAGCCCTCACGCAGACCGGCGTCGATGGCGGCCTGGCGGACCTTGTCGATGCCGACGTCCATGCCGAGCTGCACGTACGGCGAGTTCGCCGACTTCATCATGGCCGTGCGCAGGTTGATGTTCTTGTAGCTCGCGTCGTCGTCGTTGACCTGGAGCCACTCCCGGCCGTTCTCGTCGTGCCAGATCGAGCCGTCGTAGTTCTTGATCTTCAGCTTGTTCTGGGCGTTGTAGTAGCTCTTGTCCGGGTCGACGAGCGTGCGGGTGGAGGCGTCCTGCTCCGCACCCATCTTCGGGTTCCGTACACCGTCACGCATCGCCGCGGCCAGCACGAAGGGCTTGAAGGTCGAGCCGACCTGGGCACCGGTCTCGTCGGCGTTGTTGGTGAAGTGCGTGGTGGCGTTGGCACCGCCGTAGATCGCCACGATCGCGCCCGTCTCGGGGTTGACCGAGGCACCGCCGAACTGGACGTGGCTGTCCTTGTCGGGGCGCTTCTTCGGGTCGATGTACTCGTCGTAGACCGACTTCACGGCCTTCTCGAGCGCGTTGACCTTCTTCTTGTCGAAGGTCGTGTAGATCTCGTAGCCGCCGCGGGCGAGGTCCTGCTCGCTGATGCCCAGCTCGCTGTTGTTGAGGACGCTCTTCTGCGCCGTCCGCACCAGATAGCCGATCTGGCCGCCCAGCTGGGCGCCCTGGGTGCGCGGCTTCACCTTGGGGAACTCGGGGTACTTCGCGCGCTCGGTGGCGGGCAGGCTGCCGTCCTTGACCATCTCGTCGAGGATCCACGTCCAGCGCTTCTGGGCACGGTCGGTGTTCGCCTGCGCGGTGGCCGCCGGGTCGATGTCGACGCTGCCGGCCGGGTCGTAGTAGGTCGCGCCCTTGAGCAGCGAGGCGAGGAAGGCGCACTCACTGGGGTTGAGCTGGCTGGCGTTCTTGCCGAAGTAGGTGCGGGCCGCGGCCTGGATGCCGTAGGCGCCCCGGCCGTAGTACGAGGTGTTGAGGTAGCCCGCCATGATCTCGGACTTGTCCTTCTCGTTACCGACGCGCATCGAGATGAAGAGTTCCTTCACCTTGCGGGTCACCGTCTGCGACTGGTCGTCGAGGCGGTTGTTCTTCACGTACTGCTGGGTGATGGTCGAGCCACCCTGGGTCTCGCCGCCCTTGGCCATGTTCCACACCGCGCGGCCGATGCCCATGGGGTCGATACCGGAGTCGGTCCAGAAGGTCTTGTTCTCCGCCGAGACCACGGCGTCCTGCATGGCCCGGGGGATCTGCGCGTACGCGACGATCTGACGGTTGACCTCACCGCCGGTCGCGGCCATCTGCGTGCCGTCGGACCAGTAGAAGACGTTGTTCTGCTGCTTGGCGCTGATGGCCTCGTCGGGGATGCCCACCATGGCGTACGCGATCGTCGCCGCGCCCATGAGGCCGCCGAAGAACGTCAGGAAGAGGCCCGTCGTGAGCTTCCACGAGGGCATCCAGCGGCGCCAGCCGTACTTCCCGTACCGCGGGTAGTCGATGATCCGCTTCTTGCCGGGCGGGCGTCCGCCGTCGTTGCGGCCCCGCCCGGGACCGCCACTCCGGCCGCCGCCGCCCCCACCACGCCGGCCACCAGGGCCACCGGGGCCCCCGGGGCCGCCCGGGCCCCCGGCGCCCTCGGGCGCACGCCTGCGCCCGCCGCGCTGGGCGGCGCGCCGGGCCTCGGCGCGCCCGCCGTACGGGCGCTGCTCCTCTCCATAAGAGGAAGGCGGTCCGTACGAGGCCGAAGGAGACCCCGTGCTGACCTCTCGGCCCTGGGCCGGCCCGCGGCCCATCGGCTGCTGGGCGGCGCGCCGGGCCGCAGCGCGACCGCCACTCGGCGGCTGCTGCTGCGGCATTTTGCGACGATGCTCGCTCATCGAACGACTACTCCTCGGGCAGGCCCACAGGCCTGGAAGCGGCAGTTGAGTTCCGGTCCCCCCGAAATGCACACGGCCGGACCTCGGACAAGACCCCACCGTGCCGCAGCCGGTCACCCGCTTCACTGACGCCCTGCGGCATCGCTCGGTTCCCGGTGGTCTGCATGCCGCACAGACTACGCACGGTCAAAACCTGCCTAGGGCCGAACATCACCCCAAATCCGGCAAGTCGATTGCTGTGAATTGACGATGTGACGCCGGTCACCCGAGCCCCACTTGTCGCATCCGTGGGGCCGTTCTATCGTCGGGATGTATCGAGTCGATACATCAGCGCGGCACATCGACTCGGCATATGGGTTTTCCACAGTCCGAGAGACGAGTCCCGAGAGCGGAGGAGGCGACGCATGAGCAGGCGCTCAGGAATTCTCGAGTTCGCCGTTCTCGGTCTGCTCCGCGAAGCCCCCATGCACGGGTACGAGCTGCGCAAGCGGCTCAACACCTCCCTGGGGATCTTCCGGGCCTTCAGCTACGGGACGCTCTATCCGTGCCTCAAGACGCTGGTCGCCAACGGCTGGTTGATCGAGGAGCCGGGCAGCGCCCCCGAAGAAGCCGTGGCGGCTTCACTCGCAGGACGCCGCGCCAAGATCGTCTACCGGTTGACGGCCGAAGGTAAGGAGCACTTCGAGGAGCTCCTCTCCCACACCGGCCCCGACGCCTGGGAGGACGAGCACTTCGCCGCCCGCTTCGCCTTCTTCGGCCAGACCGAGCGCGAGGTGCGGATGCGGGTGCTCGAGGGCCGCCGCAGCCGGCTGGAGGAGCGCCTGGAGAAGATGCGCGCCTCTCTGGCCCGCACGCGCGAGCGCCTCGACGACTACACGCTCGAGCTGCAGCGCCACGGTATGGAGTCCGTGGAGCGCGAAGTGCGCTGGCTGAACGAGCTCATCGAGAGTGAGCGGGCGGGGCGGGATCAGCGATCCGGCCCCGACGCCCCCGAGGGCGCCGCTCAGCAGCACAAGGAATCTGGAGAAACGGGCGGCCTGCCCCGGCACGGGGGCAGTACCCGGCCGGATCCGTCCGACGACACCGCCAAGTGAAACCCTGCCTCGCAGGGCTTCCACGATCACACAGGGAGCAACCGGAATGGGTTCGGTTCGCGTAGCCATCGTCGGCGTGGGCAACTGCGCCGCCTCGCTGGTGCAGGGCGTCGAGTACTACAAGGACGCCGACCCGGCGACCAAGGTGCCCGGCCTGATGCACGTCCAGTTCGGCGACTACCACGTCGGTGACGTGGAGTTCGTGGCCGCGTTCGACGTCGACGCGAAGAAGGTCGGCCTCGACCTGTCGGACGCCATCGGCGCCAGCGAGAACAACACCATCAAGATCTGCGACGTCCCCAACAAGGGCGTCACGGTCCAGCGTGGTCACACCCTCGACGGCCTCGGCAAGTACTACCGCCAGACCATCGAGGAGTCCGCCGAGACCCCGGTCGACGTCGTCCAGGTCCTCAAGGACAAGCAGGTCGACGTGCTCGTCTGCTACCTGCCCGTGGGCTCCGAGGACGCGGCGAAGTTCTACGCCCAGTGCGCCATCGACGCCAAGGTCGCCTTCGTCAACGCCCTCCCGGTCTTCATCGCCGGCACCAAGGAGTGGGCGGACAAGTTCACCGAGGCCGGTGTCCCGATCGTCGGTGACGACATCAAGTCCCAGGTCGGCGCCACCATCACGCACCGCGTCATGGCGAAGCTGTTCGAGGACCGCGGTGTCCGCCTCGAGCGCACGATGCAGCTGAACGTCGGCGGCAACATGGACTTCAAGAACATGCTCGAGCGCGAGCGCCTGGAGTCCAAGAAGATCTCGAAGACGCAGGCCGTCACCTCCCAGATCCCCGACCGGGACCTCGGTGAGAAGAACGTCCACATCGGCCCCTCGGACTACGTGGCCTGGCTGGACGACCGCAAGTGGGCGTACGTCCGCCTCGAGGGCCGTGCCTTCGGTGACGTTCCGCTGAACCTGGAGTACAAGCTCGAGGTGTGGGACTCCCCGAACTCCGCGGGTGTCATCATCGACGCCCTGCGTGCCGCGAAGATCGCCAAGGACCGCGGCATCGGCGGCCCGATCCTCTCCGCCTCCTCGTACTTCATGAAGTCCCCGCCGGTTCAGTACTTCGACGACGAGGCCCTGGCCAACGTCGAGAAGTTCATCAAGGGCGAGGTCGAGCGCTGACCTGACGGTCCAGCGGCTCGATGACGAGGGTCCCCGTGGCACTGCCCGGGGACCCTCCTCGTATGTGAGTCTTGCTGCCATGTCCGTCGTGCGTGATCTGCGCGTCCTCCTGCGCCTGCGCAACTTCCGCCGCCTGCTCGCCGTACGCCTGCTCTCCCAGTGCGCCGACGGCGTCTACCAGGTGGCGCTGGCCACGTACGTCGTCTTCTCTCCCGAGAAGGAGACCAGTCCCGCCGCCATCGCCTCAGCCATGGCGGTCCTGCTGCTCCCGTACTCCCTCGTCGGGCCCTTCGCCGGCGTCCTCCTGGACCGCTGGCGCCGCCGCCAGGTCTTCCTCTACGGAAACCTGCTGCGCGCCCTCCTCGCCGCCGGGACCGCGGCGCTCATCCTGGCCTCCGTGCCCGACTGGCTCTTCTACGCCTCCGCCCTCTCCGTCACCGCCGTCAACCGCTTCGTCCTGGCCGGCCTCTCGGCCGCACTCCCACGCGTGGTCGACGACGAACGGCTGGTCATCGCCAACTCCCTCTCGCCGACCGCCGGCACCCTCGCGGCGACGCTCGGCGGCGGGCTGGCCTTCGGGGTGCGCCTGATCGCCGACGACTCCGATGCCGTCGTCGTCCTGCTGGGCGCCGTGCTCTACCTCTGCTCCGCGCTCGCCTCGCTCCGGATGTCCCGTGAGCTCCTGGGCCCCGACCCCGAGCGGATCCAGCCCCGGCTCTCGGCAGCACTGGCCTCCACCGCCCGGGGGCTGGTGGACGGGCTACGGCACCTCTCCCAGCGTCGGCCCGCCGCCCGGGCGCTGGCCGCGGTCACCCTGATGCGCTTCTGCTACGGCGCCCTGTTCGTGACCGTGCTCATGCTCTCGCGCTACGCCTGGGGCACCACGCAGGCGGACGGTCTCGCCGTGCTCGGGCTCGCGGTCGCCGCCTCCGGTGCCGGATTCTTCGCGGCGGCGGTGCTCTCCCCCTGGGCGGTCGGGAAGCTGGGGCCGTTCGGCTGGATGACCTTGTGTACGGGCTCCGCCGCCGTCCTCACCCCCGCCCTGGGACTCACCTTCGCCCGGACGCCCTTCCTCGTGGCCGCCTTCATGCTCGGCCTGATCACCCAGGGCGCGAAGATCGCCACGGACACCATCGTGCAGACCTCGGTGGACGACGCCTATCGCGGCCGGGTCTTCTCCCTCTACGACGTGCTCTTCAACGTCGGGTTCGTGGGGGCGGCCGGGGTCGCGGCCCTGATGCTCCCGCCGAACGGACGCTCCCCCGCACTCGTGGTGCTCGTGTCCGCGCTGTACGCCGTCCTCGCGGCCTTCCTGTTCCGCACGGTCCGCGCCGACAGGGTCGGAGCCGCCGACGGGCAGGGGTGACGTTTCACGTGAAACATCACCCCTGCCCGCCAGGTACGGCAGTCGTGTTCCACGGTCGATGTTTCACGTGAAACATCGACCGTGGAACACCGTCGACGGTGTCAGTCGCTCTGGGTCGCCCACCACTCCTTGAGCGCGGCGACGGCGGCGTCGTGCCCCATCGGCCCGTTCTCCAGCCGCAGCTCCAGCAGGAACTTGTAGGCGCGGCCGACGGCCGGCCCGGGACGGATACCGAGGATCTCCTGGATCTCGTTGCCGTCGAGGTCGGGACGGATCGAGTCCAGCTCCTCCTGCTCCTGCAGCTGCGCGATGCGCTCCTCCAGGCCGTCGTAGGCGCGGGAGAGAGCGGCGGCCTTGCGCTTGTTGCGCGTGGTGCAGTCGGAACGCGTCAGCTTGTGGAGCCGGGAGAGCAGCGGTCCCGCATCCCGCACATAGCGACGGACGGCCGAGTCGGTCCACTCGCCCGTGCCGTAGCCGTGGAAGCGAAGGTGCAGCTCCACCAGCCGCGAGACATCCCTGATCATCTCGTTCGAGTACTTGAGCGCCGTCATGCGCTTCTTCGTCATCTTCGCGCCGACCACCTCGTGGTGGTGGAACGAGACCCGACCGTCCTTCTCGAAGCGACGGGTCCGCGGCTTGCCGATGTCGTGGAGCAGGGCCGCGAGGCGCAGCACCAGGTCCGGGCCGTCCTCCTCCAGGTCGATGGCCTGGTCGAGAACGGTGAGCGAGTGCTCGTAGACGTCCTTGTGCCGGTGGTGCTCGTCACTCTCCAGACGCAGTCCCGGCAGCTCGGGCACCACGTAGGCGGCGAGGCCCGTCTCGACGAGCAGCCCGAGGCCCTTGCGGGGGTGCGCGGAGAGCAGGAGCTTGTTGAACTCCTCACGAATGCGCTCGGCAGAGACGATCTCCAGCCGGTCGCACATCTCCGTCATCGCCGTGACGACCTCGGGGGCCACCTCGAAGTCCAGCTGGGCCGCGAAGCGCGCGGCACGCATCATGCGCAGCGGGTCGTCGGAGAAGGACTCCTCCGGGGTGCCCGGGGTCCGCAGGACCCGCTCGGCCAGGTCCTCGAGACCGCCGTGCGGGTCGATGAACTCCTTCTCCGGGAGCGCCACGGCCATGGCGTTGACGGTGAAGTCACGCCGGACCAGGTCCTCCTCGATGGAATCGCCGTAGGAGACCTCGGGCTTGCGCGAGGTGCGGTCGTACGCCTCCGAGCGGTACGTGGTGACCTCCACCTGGTAGCCGTCCTTCTGGCAGCCGACGGTGCCGAAGGCGATCCCGACCTCCCACACGGCCTCGGCCCACGGACGGACGATCTTCAGTACGTCCTCGGGGCGGGCGTCGGTGGTGAAGTCCAGGTCGTTGCCGAGACGGCCAAGGAGGGCGTCGCGTACCGAGCCGCCGACCAGCGCGAGGCTGAACCCGGCCTGCTGGAAGCGGCGGGCGAGGTCGTCGGCGACAGGGGACACACGCAGCAGCTCGCTGACCGCGCGGCGTTGCACCTGGCTCAGTGCAGTCGGGGTGTCTTCGTTGGCGTTCGGCACAACAGAAAAGGGTACGTGCCCCGGCTCACCGCGACGCCCCGGTTTTCCCCGCTGCCCGCCCGCGGCCCCGGTCGGATCCCGTCCACCTCGGCGACCCCGACCGCCATCAGCTGGAGCAGTCCCCGGCACTTGGCTGCCGCGTGCCTCGTTACCATGCCTGGACACAGCAACCGGGAACCACCGACACCACTGACACCACAGACAACGACGAGGACGGGCGACGCGTGGCCGAGGCGGCAGCTATCCAGGGGACCGTTCCCTCACCTGCCCGCCGCTGGCTGCGGCGCACGGCCTCCTTCGCCGTGGCCGTCCCGCTGCTGGCGGGGCTCCTCCAGGGTGTGACCGCCCCCCCTGCCGTGGCCGCCGAGAAGGCGAGCGGCTCCGGGTCCGTGGAGGTGTCGCTCGACACACTGACGCCGATTGCCCCGGTGGAGAGCGACACGCTCACCATCACGGGAACGGTCACCAACGAGAGCAAGCAGGCGGTGACCAACGCCACGGTCGACCTCCGCGTCGGCCCCCGGATGACCAGCCGCAGCGAGATCGAGGACATCGCCGATCGCGGCGCCTACCGCGACGGCCGCGACCCCGCCCCGCTCGGCAAGCCCTACAGCGTCGCCATCCCCCAGCTGGGAGCGGGGCTCAGCAAGGACTTCACGCTCACCGTTCCCGTCTCCAAGCTGGGTCTGGACGACGCCGGCGTCTATCAGCTCGGGGTGTCCCTCACCGGCCGGGCCGCGAGTCAGTCCTACGAGCGGGTACTCGGCATCGAGCGGACCTTCCTGCCGTACGAGCCCGAGGCCGTCGAGAAGAAGACCCAGCTCGCCTACCTCTGGCCGCTGATCTCCACGGCCCACGTCTCCGCCGAGACGGGCGCGAACCTGCAGCAGACCCCGGTCTTCGAGAACGACGACCTGGCCGCGGAGCTCGCCCCCGGGGGCCGGCTCCACGAGATGGTCGCGCTCGGCAGGGACCTGCCGGTGACCTGGGTGATCGACCCTGACCTGCTGGCCAGCGTCGACGCCATGACCGGGCCGTACATGGTCAAGCACGGGGCGACCGAGGTCCCCGGAAGGAACCAGGCCGTCGCCGAGCGCTGGCTGGACGCCCTGGAAAAGGCCGTGCAGGGCCGCAAGGTGGTCGCGCTGCCGTTCGCCGACCCCGACCTGGCCTCCCTCGCCCACCACGGCAAGGACGTCCCCGGTTCCCTCAGCCACCTCCAGCAGGCGACCGCCCTGGCCGGGTCCACCGTCGAGACCGTCCTCCACGTGAAGCCGTCCACCGACTTCTCCTGGCCCGTCGACGGCGCCGTGGACCCGTCCGTCATGGCCGTCGCCACCTCCGCCGGCGCGCGCAACGTGATCGCCCGTAGCGACAGCTTCCGAGACGACCTCTCGTACACGCCGACCTCGGCCCGTCCCATCGCCGGCGGCACCACCGCGATCGTCAGCGACGCCACCCTCTCCAAGGCCTTCCAGGGCGACCTGGTCCGGGCCGAGAACTCCACCCTGGCCGTCCAGGCCTTCCTCGCCCAGTCGCTCGCGGCCACCCTGGAGATGCCCGAGAAGGAGCGCAGCATCGTCGTCGCACCGCAGCGCATGCCGACCGCGGCGCAGGCGCACACCATGGCGGCGGCACTGAAGGGCCTGGCCCCGGGCCGCTGGACGCAGCCGCAGGACCTGCTGGCCGCGGCCGCGGCGGCACCGGACCCGGACGCGTCGCAGCGGGTACCGGGCAGTGGCTCGTACCCGAAGAAGTTGCGGGCTCAGGAGCTGTCGACCGACGCCTTCCGCCAGATGAAGGTCACCCGGGACGAGCTCGACGACTTCGAGGTGATCCTGACCGCCCCGGACCGCGTGGTGCCGCCCTTCACCAACGCGATCAGCCGCGAGATGTCGACCTCCTGGCGCGGCGAGGCCCCGTCGGCCGCGCTGTACCGCGAGGAGGTCCTGGCCTACCTGCGCAGCCTCACGAAGGAGGTGCAGCTGATCGAGAAGTCGGACCTCACGCTGTCCGGCCGCAGCGCCACCATCCCCGTGACCGTGCAGAACAAGCTGCTCCAGGGCGTGGACCACCTGGTGCTCCGGCTGTCCTCGAGCAACAAGACGCGCCTGGAGGTCAACGGCGCGCCCTTCGCCGAGCTGCCGGTGAAGATCGACGGCGGCCACAGCCAGTCGGTGAAGTTCCCCGCCTCGGCCAACGCCAACGGACCGGTCACGATGACGGCCCAGCTCTACACCGAGGACGGCACGCCGTATGGTGCGCCGATGAAGTTCACCGTGAAGGTCTCCGAGATCACCCCCACGGTGATGCTCGTGATCGCCGGCGGTGTGCTCCTGCTCGTCCTGGCCGGCATCCGGATGTACAGCCAGCGCAAGCGCGCCGCCGCCCGGAGCGCCGAGGCGGAGGCGGACGCGGAGGCGAAGGCCGCGGACGAGGCCGAGGCAGCGGAAGGCGAAGCCGACGCCGCGACCGCGGCCGAGGGCGCCACCGACGCCGAGCCCGAGGCGGAGACCGACCCGGAGACCGCGGCCGGGGACGAGCCCCGGACGGAATCCGAGCAGCCGAGTGACCCGACACCGGACACCGGGGCCGAAAGCGGCGACCCGTCGGGCCCGGGTGAGAAAGTGGACCGTTGAGCGATGTCGTGGCCGGTCGGCCGGGGACGATGAGGTGGGGTAACCATGAACGCGCCGTATGACGGTGACCGCGGCCAGGGCCCGGGCGGCAACCCGCCGTCCGGTGGCACGCCCGCGGCCCCGGCACCCGGCCCCGCGCCGGTGCCGCCGCATCAGCAGGCCGCCCCTGACCCGTACGCGCCGGATCCGCAGAACCCGTACGCCCAGGACCCGTACGTCCAGGACGCCTACGCCCACGACCCCTACCAGGCGCGGGACCTGTCCGCCCAGGACCCGGTGACCGAGGCGCTCTACGACCGCGCCGCGCACCCGCCACCCCCGCCCGGCACCTACGCGGAGCCGCAGCCGCTCTACCAGCAGCCCACCGTGCCCCCGCACGCCCCGGACCCCCGCGTCTGGGCCCAGACCCCCGCTCCCGAGCCCGACGGCCCCTCCCGCCACCTGCCGTACGGTGACGACGCCCGCACGGTCCAGTTCACCGGTGTCGACGACCTGGTGACCCACGCGGGGGAGGAGGAGCCGGAGCCCGACGCGTTCGCGCACCTCTACCGGGACCAGCAGGCGTCCGGCCAGGTGCCCCCGCCGTCCCCGGAGCCGAACCCCATGCCCGCGCCCGCCCCGAAGAAGGCCGGCCGTGCCTCCGGGCTGCTCAAGTCGAGCGCCGTGATGGCGGCCGGCACCCTCGTCTCCCGCCTCACCGGCTTCGTCCGGAGCCTCGTGATCACCGGCGCCCTCGGCGCCGCCCTGCTCGGTGACACCTTCACGGTCGCCTACACCCTGCCGACGATGATCTACATCCTCACCGTCGGCGGCGGCCTCAACTCGGTCTTCGTGCCGCAGCTGGTCCGCTCGATGAAGAACGACGAGGACGGCGGCGAGGCCTACGCCAACCGGCTGCTGACCCTCGTCATGGTCGCGCTCGGCGCGATCGTCGCCATCGCCGTCTTCGCGGCCCCGCTGCTGATCCGGCTGATGTCGAACACCATCGCCGACGACGCGGCCGCCAACAGCGTCGCCGTCACCTTCGCCCGCTACTGCCTGCCCACCATCTTCTTCATGGGTGTGCACGTGGTGATGGGTCAGATCCTCAACGCCCGCGGCAAGTTCGGCGCGATGATGTGGACCCCGGTCCTCAACAACATCGTCATGATCGCCACCTTCGGCCTGTTCATCTGGGTCTACGGCACCTCCGCCGAGTCGCGCATGGGCGTCACGACCATCCCCGACGAGGGCATCCGACTGCTCGGTATCGGCACCTTGCTCGGCCTGGCCGTCCAGGCCCTGGCGATGATCCCCTACCTGCGCGAGACCGGCTTCCGCTTCCGGCCCCGCTTCGACTGGAAGGGCCACGGTCTCGGCAAGACGGTCAAGCTGGCCAAGTGGACGGTGCTGTTCGTGCTCGCCAACCAGGCCGGTGTCCTGGTCGTCACCCAGCTCGCCACCGCGGCCGGTGAGGCCTCCGGCAAGGACGGCGCCGGCTTCCTCGCCTACTCCAACGCGCAGTTGATCTGGGGCATGCCGCAGGCCATCATCACCGTCTCCGTCATGGCCGCCCTGCTGCCGCGCATCTCCCGCGCCGCCTCCGACGACGACCCGGGCGCCGTCCGCGACGACATCTCGCAGGGCCTGCGCAACTCGGCCGTGGCGATCGTCCCCGTCGCGTTCACGTTCCTGGCGCTCGGCGTCCCGATGTGCACCCTGCTCTACGCCTCCAGCGGCGTCGAGGCCGCCCGGAGCATGGGCTTCATCCTGATGGCCTTCGGCCTCGGCCTGATCCCCTACTCCGTGCAGTACGTCGTCCTCCGCGGCTTCTACGCCTACGAGGACACCCGGACGCCCTTCTACAACACCGTCATCGTCGCGGCGGTCAACGCGGCCGCCTCCGCGGTCTGTTACGTGCTGCTGCCGGCCCAGTGGGCCGTCGTCGGCATGGCCGCCTCCTACGGTCTGGCCTACGCGGTCGGCGTCGGCGTCGCCTGGCGGCGCCTGCGCAACCGCCTCGGCGGCGACCTCGACGGCGGCCATGTGCTGCGCACCTACGCCCGCTTGTGCCTGGCCTCGCTGCCGGCCGCGATCGTCGCCGGTGGGGTGGGCTTCGCCCTCCTGAGGGTGCTCGGCGAGGGCGCCCTGGGCTCGCTCGTCGCCCTCGTCGTCGGCGGCGCGGTGCTGCTCGGAGTCTTCTTCGTCGCGGCCAAGCGGATGCGGATCGCGGAGCTCAACTCCATGGTCGGTATGGTCCGCGGGCGTCTGGGACGCTAGTCGGAACACCGGCGCGCGGGGTTCGCACAACCATCGCCTGCCGACGCGTGTCGTGCATAGCGCCGGACTGTGGGCACAATTGGCATGGCTGTTGGATGTGGCGCAACGGATGGGGAGGCAGGAACGACGGTGGCGGAACGTAGCACGGCTGCCGTCGACGTGGCCGACAACAGCGGTGACGACCCGCTGACCGCCAAGGCGGACACGGCCGCGACCGACGGGGTGGCGGAAGCGCAGAAGAAGGCGGCACCGGCCGCCGAGCCCACGGAGAACAAGGCGGTCGAACGACAGAACGGCGAACAACCCTCCATCACCGCACCGGAGCTGCACAGCGGCCACAAGCTGGCCAGACGGTACCGGCTGGAGGAGTGCGTCACCCGTCTGGACGGATTCAGCAGCTGGCGTGCCGTGGACGAGAAGCTGCGCCGGGCCGTCGGGGTGCACATCCTGCCGGCCGACCACGCGCGCGCCCGCTCCGTGCTCGCCGCCGCACGCTCCGCGGCGCTCCTCGGTGATCCCCGGTTCGTGCAGGTCCTGGACGCCGTCGAGGAGAACGACCTCGTCTACGTCGTGCACGAATGGCTGCCCGACTCCACCGAGCTGACCGCGCTGCTCGCGGCCGGCCCCATGGAGCCGCACGACGCGTACCAGCTCGTCAGCCAGGTCTCCCAGGCCATGGCCGCCGCCCACCGCGAGGGGCTCTCGCATCTCCGGCTCACACCGAGCGCGGTGCTGCGCAGCTCCACCGGTCAGTACCGCATTCGCGGACTCGCCGTGAACGCCGCCCTGCGCGGCATCAGCGCCGAGCGCCCGCAGCGCACGGACACCGAGGCGATCGGCGCCCTGCTCTACGCGGCGCTCACCCAGCGCTGGCCCTACGACAACGACGCCTACGGCCTCTCCGGCCTCCCGAAGGACGTCGGGCTGCTCCCGCCCGACCAGGTGCGCGCGGGAGTCCACCGCGGCCTCTCGGAGATCGCCATGCGTGCCCTGGCGAACGACGGTGCCACGGCCTCGCGCCAGGAACCGCCCTGCACCACCCCGGACGAACTGGCCAAGGCCGTCGCGGCGATGCCGCGCATCCGCCCGCCGGAGCCGGAGTTCCCGCTCCCCACGCCGCCCGAGTACCAGCGCACCACGTACCAGCAGGGCACGTACGGGCGCCCTCAGCCGCATCCCGCGGTGACCCAGCAGCTCGTGACCCCGCCGCCGCCGCTGCAGAGCCGTACGGGCAAGGCGCTGAAGTGGGCCGTCTCGGCTCTGCTCATCGCCGCCCTGGGCCTCGGTAGCTGGCAGATCGCCGACCGGCTCCTGCACCAGAACCAGTCGACCGAGACCCCGCCGACACAGCAGCTGCCGCCGGACGAGGACAACAAGGAGCCCGAGGCGAACGGGAAGCCGGTCGCGATCGAGGACGCGCGCGACTTCGACCCGCAGGGCTCCGACGGCGGCGAGAACCCGCGGGAGATAAAGAACGCCTACGACGGTGACCCGAGCACCGCGTGGACGACCAGCAGCTACAAGGGGTACTCGAAGTTCGGCAACCTGAAGGACGGGGTGGGCATCATCCTCGACCTCGGCAAGGTCCAGCAGGTCGCCAAGGTCGAGGTCACCTTCCACGGCTCGACGTCGGTCGAGCTGCGGGCGACCCCCGAGAACTTCTCGTCCCAGCCGAACGACCTGGGCGAGTTCACCAAGCAGGCCGCGAGTGCGGGACAGCAGGTGAGTCTCGTCCCCGGTAAGCCGGTGAAGACGCGCTACGTTCTCGTCTGGTTGACGGATCTGCCGGCGGGCGGAGACGGCTACCGGGGCGAGATCTCGGACATCAAGATCACCAGCTGACGCCACACCCGGGGGGAGGGGCTCACCGTTGGACGACGCCATCCGCGACAAGCGCAGTGACCAGGAACTGCTGGCCTGCCATGTGGCCGGCGACCCGGACGCCTTCGGTGAGCTCGTACGGCGCCACCGGGACCGGCTGTGGGCGGTGGCCCTGCGGACTCTGGGAGACCGCGAGGAGGCCGCTGACGCGGTCCAGGACGCCCTCGTGTCGGCGTTCCGGGCCGCCCACACCTTCCGGGGCCAGTCGGCCGTCACGACGTGGCTGCACCGCATCACGGTGAACGCCTGCCTCGACCG
The DNA here is from genome assembly GCF_040680975.1 of Streptomyces sp. NPDC051921. NCBI lineage: Bacteria > Bacillati > Actinomycetota > Actinomycetes > Kitasatosporales > Streptomycetaceae > Streptomyces > Streptomyces sp. NPDC051921. Next base: position 200,686 of record NZ_JBFAXU010000012.1, on the reverse strand, counting down.
TGCCCGTAAGGCCGCCTCGCGCAGGACCTCGCCCGTGGACGACACCGCACGCTTCGAGCAGCTCCTCGAACCGCACGAGTCCGCCGAGGCCCCAGCCGAGCGCCAGGACCTCCACCGTCAGCTGCTGACCGCGCTCGCCACGCTCCCCGCGGAGCAGCGCGCGGCACTGGTCCTCGTCGACATGCAGGGATATCCGGTCGCCGAGGCCGCTCGTATCCTCGATGTCCCCACCGGAACCGTGAAGAGCCGCTGTGCGCGCGGGCGCGCCAGACTCCTCCCGCTGCTCACTCATCTGCGCGATGACACGGTGGGTAACGAAGGCCCCGACCGGGGAAGGAACCGGACGCCGGGGGCATCCGTCCCACCGGTGCCGGGACCGACGGATACCGGACCGAGTAATCCAGCTGCTGTGAAGGGCGGAGGTGGGCGCGCGTGACTTCCACGGCCGACACGACTCAGCACCCGGACGTCTCGGAGATCTCCGACCTCACCGAAGGGCTGCTCTCGCCGTCCCGGAGCACGGCCGTACGGCAGCACCTCGAAGCCTGTCCTCTCTGCGCGGACGTACGGACTTCCCTGGAAGAGATCCGGGGGCTGCTGGGCACCCTCCCGGGGCCGCCCCGGATGCCCGCCGAGATCGCCGGACGGATCGACGCGGCCCTCGCCGCCGAAGCACTTCTGAGCGCCACCGCGCCGGATGCCGACGCGCGTGTTTCACGTGAAACATCGCCCGACCGCCCGGCACCTTCTGTCGCGCCCGCGCCGGACCGGCCCGCCGGGCGCCCGGCCGCCGCGACGGGCCCGGGACGGCCCCGTCGGTCCCGCCGGCGGATCGCGGCCGTCGGCGCCGCCTTCGGAGCCGCAGCCCTGGGGCTCGGCCTGTTCCTCGTCCAGTCGGGCGGCCTGAACCTCGGTGGCGGCGAGAGCGGCGACACGAAGTCCGACGTCGCCGCCGCGAAGGCGGGTGCCCAGTTCGACGGCCGACCGGTCGACTCCACCGTGCAGGCTCTCCTGAGCCAGGACCACACCTTCCAGGTGCCCCAGGACGGGAGCAGCACCCCCGCGCCCCTCACCGCCGAGAGCGGCGGGGACGGGCGGGAACGGTCCTTGGGACCGGTCGTCCCGCCGTGCGTCAAAGCCGGCACCGGACGCACCGACACCGTGATCGCCTTCCAGCAGGGCGACTACCAGGGAACACCCGCCTATCTCCTCGTCCTTCCCGACACGAAGGACGGCACCCGGGTGCAGGCCTATGTGCTCGACGCCTCCTGCGCCTCCGGCGGAGGGAACGCCAAGGCCGAGGTCCTCCTCCAGGAGTCTGTCCCGCGCTCCTGACTCGCCACGCGGACGGCGGCGGTCTCGGGAATGCTTGCCCCGTAGGATCGGTTGGGTGGGGTGAGAGTGACCGATTCGATCGCCCCCCGTAGGCAGTAGGCAGTCTGCAGAGACGAGGAAGAAACCCGTGAGCGACGTCCGTAACGTGATCATCATCGGCTCCGGGCCCGCGGGTTACACCGCTGCGCTCTACACGGCCCGCGCGTCGCTGAAGCCGCTCGTTTTCGAGGGCGCCGTCACCGCCGGTGGCGCCCTGATGAACACGACCGAGGTGGAGAACTTCCCCGGCTTCCGTGACGGCATCATGGGCCCGGACCTCATGGACAACATGCGGGCCCAGGCCGAGCGCTTCGGGGCCGAGCTCGTGCCGGACGACGTCGTCGCCGTGGACCTCACGGGCGAGATCAAGACCGTCACGGACACCGCCGGCAACGTGTTCCGCGCCAAGGCCGTCATCGTCACGACCGGCTCGCAGCACCGCAAGCTCGGCCTGCCGAACGAGGACACCCTCTCCGGCCGCGGTGTCTCCTGGTGCGCCACCTGCGACGGCTTCTTCTTCCGGGACCAGGACATCGCCGTGGTCGGCGGCGGCGACACCGCGATGGAGGAGGCGACCTTCCTCTCGCGCTTCGCCAAGTCGGTCACCATCGTCCACCGCCGTGACTCGCTCCGCGCCTCCAAGGCGATGCAGGAGCGCGCCTTCGCCGACCCGAAGATCAAGTTCGCCTGGGACAGCGAGGTCGCCGAGATCCACGGCGAGCAGAAGCTCACGGGTCTGACCCTGCGCAACACCAAGACCGGCGAGACCAGCGAGCTCCCGGCGACCGGTCTCTTCATCGCCGTGGGCCACGACCCGCGGACCGAGCTCTTCAAGGGGCAGCTGGAGCTGGACGCGGAGGGCTACCTCAAGGTCGACGCTCCGTCCACGCGCACCAACCTCTCGGGTGTCTTCGGCGCCGGCGACGTCGTCGACCACACCTACCGCCAGGCGATCACCGCTGCCGGCACCGGCTGCTCCGCAGCGCTCGACGCCGAGCGCTTCCTGGCCGCCCTCTCCGACAGCGAGAAGCTCGCCGAGACCCCCGCGGTCTGACCCCTACGCCTTCCCCCACCCCACACCCCGCGAATCAAGGAGGCCGCCGTGGCCGGCGCCACTGTTACCGCTACTGACGCTGACTTCGAGGAGAAGGTCCTCAAGAGCGACAAGCCCGTTCTCGTGGACTTCTGGGCCGAGTGGTGCGGCCCGTGCCGCCAGATCGCCCCGTCGCTGGAGGCCATCGCCTCCGAGCACCCCGAGATCACCATCGTGAAGCTCAACATCGACGAGAACCCGGGCACGGCCGCGAAGTACGGCGTCATGTCCATCCCGACGCTGAACGTCTACCAGGGTGGCGAGGTCGTGAAGACGATCGTCGGCGCCAAGCCGAAGGCCGCGCTCCTGCGTGACCTGGAGGGCTTCGTCGAGGCCAAGGCCTGACACTCTCCCGCTGTTTCACGTGAAACAGCAGCGGCCCGCCCCCTTCCGAGGGGGCGGGCCGCTGTCGTCTGTCCGAAGGCCTCACAGGGGCCGCAGAACGGGCTCCTTCTGCACGGCACCCAGGAGCCGATCGAGAGCCAGCTCGACGTCCTCCTTCCACGAGAGCGTCGTCCTCAGCTCCAGCCGTAGACGCGGGAAGGTCGGATGGGGGCGTACGGTCTTGAAGCCCACCGCGAGCAGGTGCTCGGCGGGCAGCACGCAGGCCGGCTCCTTCCAGCGGGCGTCGCCGAAGGCCTCGATCGCCTTGAACCCCCGCCGCAGCAGATCCTTCGCCACCGTCTGCACCACGACCCGGCCCAACCCCTGCCCCTGGTAGCCCGGCATGATCCAGGCCGTCATCAGCTGCACCGCGTCCGCGGCGACCGGGCTGGTGGGGAAAGCGGTGGAGCGGGGCACGTACGCCGGAGGCGCGTACAGGACGAAGCCCACGGGCACCTCGTCGACGTAGACCACCCGGCCGCAGGATCCCCATTCGAGGAGCACGGCGGAGATCCATGCCTCCTTCTCCAACTCCGGGCGGCCGGCCTTCACGGCGGCCTCGCCGCTGACCGGATCGAGCTCCCAGAACACACAGGAACGACACCGCTTGGGGAGATCCGGAAGGTTGTCCAGCGTGAGCGGTACGAGCCGACGCCCCACGGCTGCTCCTCACTTCCCTCGGCCATCGCTGTACGAATTCGCCTCTCAGAATCGTAACGAGGGCTCGATCAGGGCGATACCGCGGACAGGCAAAGGGCGGAGCGCGTTCCGGTGAATGCCGGAAAACGCCCCGCCCGGGGGTCGAACGAGAGGGAACTCAGCCCTCGGAGCCCTGCCCGCCCTCGTCGGCGGCGGAGTCCTGGCCGCCCTGCTCGGCGTGCCCGTGGTCCATCACGCGTCCCTCACCGGGGGCCAGCGTCGAGAGGATCCGATCGAGGTCCTCCATCGAGGCGAACTCGACGGTGATCTTGCCCTTCTTCTGGCCCAGGTCGACCTTCACCCGCGTCTCGAAGCGGTCCGAGAGCCGGGTCGCGAGATCACGCAGGGCCGGGGAGACCCGTGCGCCCGCCCGCGGTCCCTTGGGCTTGACCGGAGACGAGGGCTCCGAGCCCATGAGGGTGACGATCTCTTCCACCGCGCGCACCGAGAGGCCCTCGGCGACGATCCGGTAGGCGAGCTTGTCCTGTGTCTCCGGGTCATCCACGGAGAGCAGGGCGCGAGCGTGACCCGCCGAGAGAACACCAGCGGCGACCCGGCGCTGCACGGGCGGCGAGAGGCGCAGCAGACGCAGCGTGTTGGAGACCTGCGGACGCGAACGTCCGATGCGGTCGGCCAGCTGGTCGTGGGTGCAGTTGAAGTCCTTGAGGAGCTGGTCGTAGGCAGCGGCCTCTTCCAGCGGGTTCAGCTGGGCCCGGTGCAGGTTCTCCAGGAGGGCGTCGAGCAGCAGCTTCTCGTCCTCGGTGGCCCGAACGATCGCCGGAATCCGCTCCAGGCCGGCTTCACGGCAAGCCCGCCAGCGGCGCTCGCCCATGATGAGCTCGTAGCGCTCCGGGGCCAGCTGGCGCACGACGACCGGCTGGAGCAGACCGACCTCCTTGATGGAGGTGATCAGCTCGGCCAGGGCGTCCTCGTCGAACACCTCACGCGGCTGGCGCGGGTTGGGCGTGATGGAGTCCAGCGGCAGCTCGGCGAAGTGCGCACCGGCGGGCGACTCCGGAAGCGGCTCCGGCTCAATGACCGGTACCACGGAATCCGGGGACTGCGGGCTGGACGGCAGGGTCGCCAGCTTCGCGGCGGCCACCCCCCGGTCCGCGGCGAACGCCGATGCGGCCCCGGGAGAGCTCGGGGCGGGGGCGGACCCCACGCCGACCGCCGGCACCTGTCGCTCCTGGGGAGCAGCGGGGATCAGCGCACCGAGCCCACGCCCCAGCCCCCTACGTCGCTCGCTCACTGGATCCCCTCCGACATTCGCTGGCTGTTCTGGTGACCCATGTGCGGGTGGATCCCGTGGGCCTGAGTGGCGTCATAGCTGAGATCGACACCACGCAGGGCGATCTCACGCGCCGCCTCAAGATACGACAGGGCACCGCTGGAGCCCGGGTCGTAGGTGAGGACGGTCTGCCCGTAGCTCGGTGCCTCCGAGATGCGCACGGAGCGCGGGATGCTGGTCCTCAGGACCTCCTCGCCGAAGTGGCTTCGCACCTCGTCGGCGACCTGCGAGGCGAGCCTCGTGCGGCCGTCGTACATGGTGAGGAGGATCGTCGAGACGTGCAGCGTGGGATTGAGGTGCCCGCGTACCAGGTCGACGTTCCGCAGGAGCTGACCGAGGCCTTCCAGCGCGTAGTACTCGCACTGGATGGGGATCAGCACCTCGGCTCCCGCCACCATGGCGTTGACCGTCAGCAGGCCGAGCGAGGGCGGGCAGTCGATCAGGATGTAGTCGAGCGGCTGCTCGTAGGCCTGGATCGCCCGCTGAAGCCGGCTCTCGCGTGCCACCAGCGACACCAGCTCGATCTCCGCACCGGCGAGATCGATCGTGGCGGGAGCGCAGAAGAGACCTTCGACGTCCCGGACGGGCTGGACGACCTCGGCGAGCGGCTTGCTCTCGACCAGCACGTCGTAGATCGAAGGGACCTCGGCGTGATGGTCGATGCCCAGCGCCGTGGAGGCGTTGCCCTGCGGGTCGAGGTCGATGACCAGGACGCGGGCGCCGTGCAGGGCGAGAGAGGCAGCCAGATTGACCGTCGTGGTCGTCTTGCCCACGCCGCCCTTCTGGTTGGCGACCACCATCACACGGGTCTGGGCAGGCCGAGGGAGTCCCTCACCGGCACGCCCCAGAGCCTCCACGGCCAGCTGGGCGGCACGGCCGATGGGGGTGTCGTCCATCGGAGGCGGTGTTTCACGTGAAACATCCGCCCCTACCGATTCGGTTCGGGGACCGGGGACCGGATCGGTCATCGGTCCCGCGATGTTGGCGTCGGACCGCAAGGATTCACTCTCCTCGGCTTCAGGCTCGCGATGGATAGAGCCTGCCATGCCTTCGGGCTCGTGAACCAGCGAGGCCCGTGGTTCTGTGGATGAATCCACCTCTGTGGACAACCCTTTAACCCTCACGGGGGGTTTCGTCGGGGTCTTGCGGTCCCAGGGCGTGGCGGCCGCGCGGCCGCGGCTGATGATCCCCTGCAGCAGTGAGCGACGTTTCACGTGAAACACGATGCACGCGCTGCAGGGCCGCGGCTGCTCGACACTCCGAAATCTGTACGTATCGCAGCTTGTACGGATCAGCGGGTACGGATCGGCTGGGATTCAGCGGCGACGGCGGGGCCGACTGGTGCGGGCCGCCTTGGCGCGCTTGGCGGCGAACCTCACACCACCCGGGCTCTCCCCGCACTCGACCCGGACCACCGTGGTCATCGGGTCGACGATCCCCTCGCCCACATGCAGCACGGAGGCCTCCACCACGCCGAGCTTCGAGAGCGCAGCGCGGGCACCGTCGATCTCCTCCTCCGCGGTGTCACCCTTCAGCGCGAGCATCTCACCGTAGGGACGGAGCAAAGGAACGCCCCAGCCGGCCAGGCGGTCGAGCGGTGCCACGGCCCGAGCGGTCACGACGTGCACCGGCGGGAGCTTGCCCAGCATCTCCTCGGCACGACCGCGCACCACGGTCACATGATCGAGGCCGAGCAGCTCCACGACCTCCTGGAGGAAGTTCGTCCGGCGGAGCAACGGCTCCAGCAGGGTGATCTTCAGATCCCGGCGCACCAGGGCCAGCGGGATACCCGGCAGTCCGGCACCGGAGCCGACGTCGCACACCGTGACGCCCTCGGGAACCACCTCGGAGAGAACGGCACAGTTCAGCAGGTGCCGCTCCCACAGCCGGGGGACCTCACGCGGGCCGATGAGACCTCGCTTCACCCCGGCGTCCGCCAGAAGCTCCGCGTACCGGACCGCCTCCGGAAAGTACTCGCCGAATACTGTCCGCGCCTGCTCCGGCGCCTGGGGAAGCTCCGCTGCCTCCGTCACGGGGAACCGTCCTTCCGTACCGTACGCGTTCCGTGCGAGCGCACGGACCGGCTGACTATCAGGCTGACAAAGTTCGGCCCCGCCTGCGAACAGACGGGGCCGACATGCCGAGAGGGCTCAAGCAGGGAGCACGACGACGAAGCGCTGCGGCTCCTCGCCCTCGGACTCGCTGCGCAGACCGGCGGCGGCGACCGCGTCGTGCACGACCTTGCGCTCGAACGGCGTCATCGGGTCCAGCTTGACCGGCTCGCCGGAGGCCTTGACCTCGTCCGCGGCCTTGGCACCCAGCTCGGCGAGCTCGGACCGCTTCTTGGCACGGAAGCCCGCGATGTCGAGCATCAGACGGCTGCGGTCACCGGTCTCCCGGTGCACGGCGAGCCGCGTCAGCTCCTGAAGTGCCTCCAGCACCTCTCCGTCGCGGCCCACGAGCTTCTGCAGGTCACGGCTGCTGGCGTCGCTGATGATCGAGACCGAGGCCCGGTCCGCCTCGACGTCCATGTCGATGTCACCGTCGAGGTCGGCGATGTCGAGCAGGCCCTCGAGGTAGTCGGCCGCGATCTCACCCTCCTGCTCCAGGCGGGTCAGGGTGTCGCCACCCTCGGCGGCGGAGGTGGTGCCTTCCGTCACGGATGGACTCCTTCTTGCTTCGTGGAGGCTTACTTCTTGGAGGAGGGGTGCTTGGGCCGCTGCTGGCCCTTGCGCTGGCCGGACTTGCCCTGGCGAGAGCCGCCGGAGTTCGCTCGGCTCGGCCGCGCCGGCTGCTCGTCCGTGCCCTGGGCACCGGCCTTGGCGCCCTTCGCCGGAGACTGCGGCTTCTTCTCCAGCGAGGGAGCCGCCTTCGCCTCGGCCGTGTCGGCCTTGTCCTCGGACTTCTCGTCCGAGGCCTGGGCGTCAGCGGCCTGCTGGCCGCCCGCCGCCTGGCGCTGGGCCTTGGTCTGTCGCTTGGGCTGCTGGCGGCGGGTGGTGGCGCCGCCCTCCGCCTCGGCGGCCACGGCGGCGCCCTTGATCACGGTGCCGTCGGCCTGGGCCGTGAAGCCCGCCTTGGACAGGCCCACGAAGAAGCGGCGCTCGTTCTCGTTGCGGTCGGCGCCCTTGGCGACGATGGCCTTGACGATGTTCTTCCGGCGGCGGCCGCGAACCTCACCGTGGTGGCTGACGTTCTTGAGCAGGCGCTGCAGGTAGGCGTCCTGGGCCTTGCTGCCCGGGGTCGGGTTCTGGTTGATCACGTACATCTGCTGGCCCATGGTCCACACGTTGGTGGTCAGCCAGTAGACGAGAACACCGACGGGGAAGTTGATGCCCATGCCGGCGAAGATCAGCGGGAAGATGTACATCAGCATCTTCTGCTGCTGCATGTACGGGGTCTTCACCGAGAGGTCGACGTTCTTCATCATCAGCTGGCGCTGGGTGAAGAACTGCGAGGCCGACATCAGGACGATCATGACCGCGGTGACGATGCGCACGTCGGTGATGGAGGCACCGAGGGCCTCGACCTTCTCCGCGCTGTCCGTGAACTTGGCGGCCAGCGGCGCGCCGAAGATGTGGGCCTGACGGGCGCTGTCGAGCAGCGACTGGTTGATGACGCCGATCGTCTTGCCCTCGGCGATGTGCGAGAGCACCGAGTACAGGGCGAAGAAGAACGGCGACTGCGCCAGGATGGGAAGGCACGAGGAGAGCGGGTTGGTGCCCGTCTCCTTGTACAGCTTCATCATCTCTTCGGACTGACGCTGCTTGTCGCTCTTGTAGCGCTCCTGGATCGCCTTCATCTTCGGCTGGAGCGCCTGCATGTTCCGCGTCGACTTGATCTGCTTGACGAAGAGCGGAATCAGACAGATGCGGATCAGCACCACGAGGGACACGATCGACAGGCCCCAGGCCCAGCCCGTGTCAGGACCGAAGATCGCCCCGTACAACTTGTGGAACTGGACGATCACCCATGAGACAGGTGTGGTGATGAAGCTGAAAAAATTGGCAATCGTGTCCACTAATCAGGCTCCTTGAGCATTGGGCGAGGTCTCTGCGGCCGGGCTCGTCTCGGCGGGGGACCCGCCCTTGTCTCCGCGCAGGGCGTTGCGCAGCATCTCGTGCCAGCGCGGTCGCTTGCGCGGGGGAACATGGTCCACGCCGCCGGGCGACCAGGGGTTGCACCGCAGGATGCGCCAGGCGGTCAGGGCAGTGCCCTTGATCGCGCCATGCCGGTCGATGGCCGTGAATCCGTAGTGGGAACACGACGGGTAGTACCGGCAGACGGGACCCAGGAGCGGGCTGATCGTCCACTGGTACAGCTTGATGAGAGCCAGCAGCGGGTACTTCATCGCGCGCCCCCTCCCAGCAACCGCTGGAGAGCGGCATCCAGGTCTCGGGCCAGGTGTGCGTGGTCGGCGTCACCGGCTCCGGGCAACGCCCGTACGACCACCAGGCTACCGGGGGGCAGCTCGGTGAGCCGATCGCGCATGAGATGGCGCAGACGACGCTTCACCTGGTTGCGGACGACCGCGCCGCCTACGGCCTTGCTCACGACGAAACCCGCACGCGTCGGGGGAGCGCTCTCCCCAGGCGCGTGCGGGTCCGTGGCACCGCTTCGTAGATGGACGACGAGGAGCGGGCGTCCGGCCCGGCGTCCTCTGCGTACCGCGGTCGCGAAGTCCTCGCGCCGCCTCAGCCGATTCTCGGTAGGCAGCACGTCATGACCTGTTTAGACAGATCAGGCGGACAGGCTCGCGCGACCCTTGGCACGGCGGTTCGCCAGGATGGCGCGGCCGGCACGGGTACGCATGCGCAGGCGGAAGCCGTGGGTCTTGGCGCGACGACGGTTGTTCGGCTGGAAGGTGCGCTTGCTCACTCGGGGGCTCCAGAAATGATTCGTTGGTGGCGGGACATCGCCTGGCTGTCACCGTGCGCCCACGAGTAGCTCGCATACGCCCGAGTGCACCGCTTCGCGATCACATATGGTGATCTTCGCCCATCGGAGGCAGGCGGCAGCAGCCATCGACAACTCGACCTGGTTACGGTACGCGCGGCTACGCCATCCGGTCAAACCGACCGGTCGTGGGGCCCCTCTGTGCACAGGCTGTGGACAACAACTTGAACCACGTCAGCCGCCCCGACTACCGTGGCTGGACTCCGCAATCTTTTCCGTTCTGTCCTTACCTGTCCTTACGGACTTCGACCCACCGTCCCGAGAACCACACATTCGTGGGACCTGCGAGGAAGCGTGCCCCGTGGCTGACGTACCTGCCGATCTTGCCGCAGTGTGGCCGCGCGTGCTGGAACAGCTCCTCGGCGAAGGCCAGGGCATCGAGCCCAAGGACAAGCAGTGGATCGAGCGCTGCCAGCCGCTCGCACTGGTGGCCGACACGGCGCTGCTCGCCGTCCCCAACGAATACGGCAAGCAGGTCCTCGAGGGCCGCCTCGCCCCGCTGATCAGCGAGGCGCTCAGCCGCGCCTGCGGCCGGCCGATCCGGATCGCGATCACCGTCGACGACTCCGTCGGCGAGCCGGCGCCGTCCGCGCCGCCGGCCCGGCAGCAGCCCCAGCCGCAGCAGCCGCGCTACGACGAGCGCCCGCCGACGGAGCCCTACGGCTCGTACGAGAAGTACGAGAAGTACGACGACTACGGGCGGCCGATGCCGGACGACGGTCTGCCGACCGCCCGGCCCGCCTACCCCGGCGAGTACCAGCAGCAACGCCACGAGCCCGGCTCCTGGCCGCGCGCCCAGGAGGACCTGTCCTGGCAGCAGCAGCGGCTCGGGGGCTTCCAGGAGCGCGATCCTTACGCGACGGCGCGGCCGCAGTCCCCGCAGCCGCGCTACGACGAGCGCCCCCCGTACGAGCAGCCGCAGCGCCCCGAGCGCGGAGAGGTGCCCGAGCCGCAGGGCCCCCGGCCCGGCGGTCCGGGCCCCGGCGGGATGGGCGCGGGCACCGCGGGCGGCGGCCCGGGCATGGGCGGCTCCTCGTCCGGTCAGGGCGCCGGGGCCGGAGCGCCCGGCGAGCAGCACGCGCGGCTGAATCCCAAGTACCTCTTCGACACGTTCGTCATCGGGTCCTCGAACCGCTTCGCGCACGCGGCGGCGGTCGCCGTGGCCGAGGCCCCGGCGAAGGCGTACAACCCCCTCTTCATCTACGGGGAGTCGGGGCTCGGCAAGACCCATCTGCTCCACGCGATCGGGCACTACGCGCGCAGCCTCTACCCGGGCACCCGGGTGCGGTACGTGAGCTCGGAGGAGTTCACCAACGAGTTCATCAACTCGATCCGCGACGGCAAGGGCGACGCGTTCCGCAAGCGCTACCGGGACGTGGACATCCTGCTGGTCGACGACATCCAGTTCCTCGCGAGCAAGGAGTCGACGCAGGAGGAGTTCTTCCACACCTTCAACACGCTCCACAACGCGAACAAGCAGATCGTGCTCTCCTCGGACCGGCCGCCCAAGCAGCTGGTGACCCTGGAGGACCGGCTGCGCAACCGCTTCGAGTGGGGTCTCACCACCGATGTGCAGCCGCCGGAGCTGGAGACGCGCATCGCGATCCTGCGCAAGAAGGCGGTGCAGGAGCAGCTGAACGCCCCGCCGGAGGTGCTGGAGTTCATCGCCTCCCGGATCTCGCGGAACATCCGTGAGCTGGAGGGCGCGCTGATCCGTGTGACCGCGTTCGCGAGCCTCAACCGGCAGCCGGTGGACCTCGGGCTCACCGAGATCGTCCTCAAGGACCTGATCCCGGGCGGCGAGGACTCCGCTCCGGAGATCACGGCCGGCGCCATCATGGCGGCGACGGCCGACTACTTCGGTCTCACGGTGGAGGACCTGTGCGGCTCCTCGCGCAGCCGCGTCCTGGTGACGGCCCGGCAGATCGCCATGTACCTGTGCCGTGAGCTCACGGACCTGTCGCTGCCGAAGATCGGCGCGCAGTTCGGCGGCCGCGACCACACGACGGTCATGCACGCGGACCGCAAGATCCGCGCGCTGATGGCCGAGCGGCGCTCCATCTACAACCAGGTCACCGAGCTGACCAACCGCATCAAGAACGGCTGAGCGGGCCGTCACGGCCCCTCGCAGGGCTCTGAAGGGCGCTCCGGGACACCTCCCGGGGCGCCCTTCGGCGTTCCCGGGCGGGCCGGGGAGAGCGGTGGACGGCCGGGGACGCGGACCCTGGTGTTCGATTACGCCGTTCCGGTGGCGGGTTCTCCACAGATTGCGGGATGATCTCCCGTCCACAGGGTGGGGACCGTCGAGTTATCCGGATTGCGTCCACAGGCAGCCCTGGTGACAACCCATCACTCCAGGTCAGAGGGCTGTGGAATTGTTGGCAAACGATCTCCACAGGCTGTGGATGAAAGATCCGTCCACAGGGGCCGCGAGCGGTTGTCCACTGCCCGCCCACAGGGGGCGAGCGGTTGCCCACAGCTTCTCCACACCGCTGTCCACTGTTCGGCAACGAAACACCCGGGCTCACTGGGGCGAGTGAAAGCGGTCACACCAAGGGAGACGTTTGGGCTGTGGGGAACCTGGGGAAAGCTGGGGACAGCACTGGGGAGAACTCCCCATGCCCTGTGAATCGGGTGTGCAGAACTTTCGTGTGTCCACAGAACACCCCGGTTGTCCACTGGTGCCACCCACAGGGGCAGTGGACAAAAAACTGGGCCTGACCTGCGCCAATGGCGTTATCCACGGTTTCCACAGGCCCTACTACTACTCCCACTCATAGTTAGCCCGGAATCCGCTTCGAAGTGGGGCCTGTGCACAACTTGAGCCCGGAGCCTCGGCGACCTCTTGTCGCGACTTGACCCCGAGCCGCACCGAGTGTCGGTGGCGTACGTCAGACTGGATCCCGCAGTCGACGAAGAGCCAGCAACAAGCAGGAGGCGGTTCCGGTGAAGATCCGGGTGGAGCGCGATGTACTCGCGGAGGCGGTGGCGTGGGTGGCCCGCAGCCTTCCGGCCCGTCCGCCGGCGCCCGTACTCGCGGGCCTTCTGCTGAAGGCCGAGGACGGTGCGCTGAGCTTCTCCAGCTTCGACTACGAGGTCTCGGCGCGGGTCTCCGTCGAGGCGGAGGTCGAGGAGGACGGCACCGTCCTCGTCTCCGGCCGCCTGCTCGCCGACATCTGCCGCGCCCTCCCCAACCGCCCGGTGGAGATCTCCACAGACGGTGTACGGGCGACGGTGGTCTGCGGCTCCTCCCGCTTCACCCTCCACACCCTGCCTGTGGAGGAGTACCCGGCGCTGCCGGAGATGCCCACCGCGACCGGCACCGTCCCCGGCGAGGTCTTCGCCTCCGCCGCCGCCCAGGTGGCCATCGCCGCCGGCCGTGACGACACGCTGCCCGTCCTCACCGGTGTGCGCATCGAGATCGAGGGCGACACGGTCACCCTGGCCTCCACCGACCGCTACCGCTTCGCCGTCCGCGAGTTCCTGTGGAAGCCGGAGTCCCCGGACGCCTCCGCCGTCGCCCTGGTGCCGGCGAAGACCCTCCTGGACACCGCGAAGGCGCTGACCAGCGGTGACACGGTCACCCTCGCGCTCTCCGGCTCCGGCAAGGGCGAGGGGCTGATCGGTTTCGAGGGCGCGGGCCGCCGCACCACCACCCGTCTGCTCGAAGGCGACCTGCCGAAGTACCGGACGCTGTTCCCCACCGAGTTCAACTCGGTCGCGGTGATCGAGACCGCCCCCTTCGTCGAGGCCGTCAAGCGTGTGGCCCTGGTGGCCGAGCGCAACACCCCGGTCCGGCTCAGCTTCGAGCAGGGCGTGCTCATCCTGGAGGCCGGCTCCAGCGACGACGCACAGGCTGTGGAGCGTGTGGACGCGCAGCTGGAGGGCGACGACATCTCGATCGCCTTCAACCCGACCTTCCTCCTGGACGGCCTGAGCGCGATCGACTCGCCGGTCGCCCAGCTCTCCTTCACGACCTCCACGAAGCCCGCGCTCCTGAGCGGCAAGCCGGCGGTCGACGCGGAGGCGGACGAGGCCTACAAGTACCTGATCATGCCGGTCCGGCTGAGCGGCTGACATCGGGGACGAGGGCCGTCGACTGAGCGGCTGACCCCACAGGTGTGCACCGGGGTCCGGGCGTAGGCTCGGACCCGGGTACGAACCGCACACGACGCTTAAGGAATCTCTGATGGAGCTCGGTCTCGTCGGTCTCGGCAAGATGGGCGGCAACATGCGCGAGCGCATTCGCCGCGCCGGCCACACCGTCATCGGATACGACCGCAACCCGGACCTCGCCGATGTCCACAGCCTCGAAGAGCTTGTGGGCAAGCTCAAGGGTCCGCGCGTCGTGTGGGTCATGGTCCCCGCCGGTGCGGCCACCCAGTCGACCATCGACGAGCTGGCCGGCCTGCTCTCCCCCGGCGACATCGTCGTGGACGGCGGGAACTCCCGCTGGACCGACGACGAGAAGCACGCCGAGGAGCTCGCCGCCAAGGGCATCGGGTTCGTCGACTGCGGCGTCTCCGGCGGTGTCTGGGGCCTGGAGAACGGCTACGCGCTGATGTACGGCGGCGACGCCGAGCACGTGGCCCGCGTCCAGCCGATCTTCGACGCGCTGAAGCCCGAGGGCGAGTTCGGTTCGGTCCACGCGGGCAAGGTCGGCGCCGGCCACTTCGCGAAGATGGTCCACAACGGCATCGAGTACGCGATGATGCAGGCCTACGCCGAGGGCTGGGAGCTCCTGGAGAAGGTCGACTCCGTCACCGACGTGCGCGAGGTCTTCCGCTCCTGGCAGGAGGGCACCGTCATCCGCTCGTGGCTGCTCGACCTCGCGGTCAACGCCCTCGACGAGGACGAGCACCTGGACCAGCTGCGCGGCTACGCGTCGGACTCCGGCGAGGGCCGGTGGACCGTCGAGGCCGCCATCGACAACGCCGTACCGCTGCCCGCGATCACCGCGTCGCTGTTCGCGCGGTTCGCCTCGCGTCAGGACGACTCGCCGCAGATGAAGATGATCGCCGCGCTGCGCAACCAGTTCGGCGGCCACGCGGTCGAGACGAAGAAGTAATCCACAGGCTGTGCACCCCGCGGTGCACAGCCGCCGGGGGAAGAAGGTCGGCGCCCACCATGCACGTCACGCATCTGTCGCTGGCCGACTTCCGCTCGTACGCCCGGGTCGAGGTCCCGCTCGACCCGGGCGTCACCGCGTTCGTGGGCGCGAACGGACAGGGCAAGACCAATCTCGTCGAGGCCGTCGGCTATCTCGCCACCCTCGGCAGTCACCGCGTCGCCTCCGACGCCCCGCTGGTGCGCATGGGCGCGGAGCGGGCGATCATCCGCGCCGCCGTCACCCAGGGCGAGCGCTCCCAGCTGGTCGAGCTCGAGCTCAACCCGGGCCGCGCCAACCGCGCCCGTATCAACAGGTCCTCTCAGGTCAGGCCCCGTGACGTACTCGGCATCATCCGCACGGTGCTGTTCGCGCCGGAGGATCTGGCGCTGATCAAGGGCGACCCCGGTGAGCGCCGGCGCTTCCTCGACGAGCTCATCACGGCGCGCGCGCCGCGCATGGCGGGCGTGCGGTCCGACTACGAGCGGGTGCTCAAGCAGCGCAACACGCTCCTGAAGTCCGCCGCCATGGCCCGGCGGCACGGCGGCCGCTCCATGGACATGTCCACCCTGGACGTCTGGGACCAGCACCTGGCCCGGGCCGGCGCCGAGCTGCTCGCCCAGCGGCTCGACCTCATCGGCATGCTCCAGCCGCTCGCCGACAAGGCGTACGAGCAGCTGGCGCCCGGCGGTGGGCCGGTCCAGCTGGAGTACAAGCCCTCCGCGCCGGGCTCCGGGCACACCCGCGAGGAGCTGTACGGGCAGCTGATCGCCGCGCTCGCCGACGTACGCAAGCAGGAGATCGAGCGGGGCGTCACGCTCGTCGGGCCGCACCGCGACGACCTGCTGCTCAAGCTCGGCGACCTGCCGGCCAAGGGGTACGCGAGCCACGGCGAGTCCTGGTCGTACGCGCTGGCGCTCCGCCTGGCCTCGTACGACCTGCTGCGTGCCGAGGGCAACGAGCCGGTGCTCGTCCTCGACGACGTCTTCGCCGAGCTCGACGCGCGCCGGCGCGAGCGGCTCGCGGAACTGGTGGCGCCCGGCGAGCAGGTGCTGGTCACGGCGGCGGTCGACGACGACGTGCCGGGCGTGCTCACGGGCACCCGGTACGAGGTGTCCGGCGGCGCGGTGGAACGGGTCTGAAAGGCGGGACGGCGATGAACGGCGAAACTTCCCCACAGCCTGTGGACAAACCGGCGGCCGCCGCGGCCCCCGAGCCCTCGGGTGTGGATCTCGCCCGGGTCGCGCTGCGCGCCGCCAAGGAGCAGGCGCGGGCACGGGGCGCGGCGGCGCAGCAGAAGAAGCAGGCCCGGCGCGGTGGCGGCCTGCGCTCCGGCGCGCGCGCCGACGGGCGCGACCCGATGGCGCTCGGCGCCGCGATCAACCGGCTCATCACCGAGCGGGGCTGGGAGACGCCGGCGGCGGTCGGCGGGGTCATGGGCCGGTGGCCGCAGATCGTGGGCGAGGACCTGGCGAAGCACTGCGTGCCGCTGAAGTACGACGAGGACCCCGAGGAGCGGGTGCTCACCGTGCAGTGCGACTCGACGGCCTGGGCCACGCAGCTGCGCCTGCTGGCGCCGCGGCTCGTCGCGCGGCTGAACGAGGACCTCGGGCACGGGACCGTGCGGATGATCAAGGTGCTCGGGCCCGGCGGTCCCCGCCGCGGTTACGGGCCGCTGCGGGCGCCCGGGTCGACCGGGCCCGGGGACACCTACGGCTGAGCCGAGCCGGCCCGGGACACCTACGCACGGGTCGACCGGCTCGGGCGGGCGCCTGTAGCCGAGCCGAGGCGCCCGGGGACCCCCACGCCCGGGTCGAGCGGGCGCCTGTAGCCGAGCCGAGACGCCCGGGGACCCCCACGCCCGGGTCGACCGGAGGCCCGTAGCCGAGCCGAGACGCCCGGGGACACCCACACCCGGGTCGACCGGGCTCGGGAAGCACGGCTAGCTGTCCCCGAGCCGGCCCGGGGACACCCACGGCTGGGCCGAGCCGGCCCGGGAAGACCTACGGCTGAGCCGGGCGCGCGCACGGCCGTGGCGCAGCGCGGAAGCGCGGTTCCCGCTGTGGGTGGTTTGGGTCCGTCCGTCCTGCTCTCGGCGGGACGAATGCCCATGAATCACGCTCCCCCCTTCCGGTCGCCACTGCGCGCTACGACCCGAAGCGCTAGGTGGCCGTCAGAGGCCTCTGGAGCCCCTTCCCGGATATGGGGAGTCGTCTCGATGCCGTTGAGGGCGGCACATGAGCATTCAGGTACCGGCAAACCCCCATGAGTGTCAGTGGTACCGGTAGACTGGAAGACAATCCCGCCACCCTGCGGAACAAGTCGAACGACGCAGCCGCTCCCGTATGCCCGGAGAACGGCCTGTGCTGTGCCAGAAAGGGCGCTTCGTGGCCGATTCCGGCAACCCCAACGAGAACAAGCAGTACACCGCCAGCAACATCCAGGTCCTCGAGGGTCTGGATGCGGTGCGCAAGCGCCCCGGCATGTACATCGGCTCGACCGGAGAGCGCGGCCTGCACCACATGGTGCAGGAGGTCGTCGACAACTCCGTCGACGAGGCCCTGGCCGGGCACGCGGACACCATCGACGTGACGATCCTCGCCGACGGCGGTGTCCGTGTCGTCGACAACGGCCGTGGCATCCCGGTGGGCATCGTCGAGTCCGAGGGCAAGCCGGCCCTCGAGGTCGTGCTGACCGTGCTGCACGCGGGCGGCAAGTTCGGCGGCGGCGGCTACGCGGTCTCCGGCGGTCTGCACGGTGTCGGCGTCTCCGTCGTGAACGCCCTGTCCACCAAGGTCGCCGTCGAGGTCAAGACCGACGGCCATCGCTGGACGCAGGACTACAAGATGGGCGCCCCGACGGCGCCCCTCGCGAAGCACGAGGCGACCGACGAGCACGGCACCTCGGTGACGTTCTGGTCCGACCCGGACATCTTCGAGACGACCGAGTACTCCTTCGAGACGCTCTCGCGCCGCTTCCAGGAGATGGCCTTCCTCAACAAGGGCCTGACGATCACGCTCACGGACGAGCGCGAGTCCGCCAAGGCCACGGTCGGCGCCGACGACCCGGACGCCGAGGCGACCCCCGAGGCCGCCGCCCGCACGGTGAAGTACCACTACGAGGGCGGCATCGTCGACTTCGTGAAGTACCTCAACTCGCGCAAGGGCGAGCTGATCCACCCCACCGTCATCGACGTCGAGGCCGAGGACAAGGAGCGCACGCTCTCGGTCGAGATCGCGATGCAGTGGAACTCCTCGTACAGCGAGGGCGTGTACTCGTTCGCGAACACGATCCACACCCATGAGGGCGGTACGCACGAGGAGGGCTTCCGCGCCGCGCTGACGACCCTCGTCAACAAGTACGCGCGCGACAAGAAGCTGCTCCGGGAGAAGGACGACAACCTCACCGGTGACGACATCCGCGAGGGCCTGACCGCGATCATCTCGGTCAAGCTCGGCGAGCCGCAGTTCGAGGGCCAGACCAAGACCAAGCTGGGCAACACCGAGGCGAAGACCTTCGTCCAGAAGGTCGTCCACGAGCACCTGACGGACTGGTTCGACCGCAACCCCAACGAGGCCGCGGACATCATCCGCAAGGGCATCACCGCCGCCACCGCGCGCGTGGCCGCCCGCAAGGCCCGCGACCTGACCCGCCGCAAGGGTCTCCTGGAGTCGGCGTCCCTGCCGGGCAAGCTCTCCGACTGCCAGTCGAACGACCCCACCAAGTGCGAGATCTTCATCGTCGAGGGTGACTCCGCCGGCGGCTCGGCCAAGTCCGGCCGCAACCCGATGTACCAGGCCATCCTGCCGATCCGCGGCAAGATCCTGAACGTCGAGAAGGCCCGGATCGACAAGATCCTGCAGAACACCGAGGTCCAGGCGCTGATCTCCGCCTTCGGCACCGGTGTGCACGAGGACTTCGACATCGAGAAGCTCCGCTATCACAAGATCATCCTGATGGCGGACGCCGACGTCGACGGCCAGCACATCAACACCCTGCTGCTGACCTTCCTCTTCCGCTTCATGCGCCCGCTGGTCGAGGCCGGTCACGTCTACCTGTCCCGCCCGCCGCTCTACAAGATCAAGTGGGGCCGCGACGACTTCGAGTACGCGTACTCGGACCGTGAGCGCGACGCCCTCGTCGAGCTGGGCAAGCAGAACGGCAAGCGGATCAAGGAAGACTCGATCCAGCGCTTCAAGGGTCTCGGCGAGATGAACGCCGAGGAGCTGCGCGTCACCACCATGGACGTCGAGCACCGCGTGCTCGGCCAGGTCACCCTGGACGACGCCGCCCAGGCCGACGACCTGTTCTCGGTGCTGATGGGCGAGGACGTCGAGGCGCGGCGCTCGTTCATCCAGCGCAACGCCAAGGACGTTCGCTTCCTCGACATCTGAGTCGGTCTCAGCTGACCGTACGAAAGGACTGACGACCAGCAATGGCCGACGAAAACACTCCTGTGACCACCGACGAAGAAGAGGGTCCGGAGCTGCGGATCGAGCCCGTCGGGCTCGAGACCGAGATGCAGCGCTCGTACCTCGACTACGCGATGTCCGTCATCGTGTCGCGTGCGCTGCCCGACGTCCGCGACGGCCTCAAGCCGGTGCACCGCCGCGTCCTGTACGCCATGTACGACGGCGGATACCGGCCCGAGAAGGGCTTCTACAAGTGCGCCCGCGTCGTCGGCGACGTGATGGGCAACTACCACCCGCACGGCGACTCCTCGATCTACGACGCCCTCGTCCGCCTCGCCCAGCCCTGGGCCATGCGGATGCCGCTCGTCGACTCCAACGGCAACTTCGGCTCACCGGGCAACGACCCGGCCGCCGCCATGCGCTACACCGAGTGCAAGATGGCGCCGCTGTCGATGGAGATGGTCCGCGACATCGACGAGGAGACCGTCGACTTCACGGACAACTACGACGGCCGCTCCCAGGAGCCGACCGTCCTTCCGGCCCGCTTCCCGAACCTGCTGATCAACGGCTCCGCCGGTATCGCGGTCGGCATGGCGACCAACATCCCGCCGCACAACCTGCGCGAGGTCGCCGCCGGCGCCCAGTGGTACCTGGAGCACCCCGAGGCCAGCCACGAGGAGCTGCTCGACGCGCTCATCGAGCGCATCAAGGGCCCCGACTTCCCCACCGGCGCGCTCGTCGTCGGCCGCAAGGGCATCGAGGAGGCGTACCGCACCGGGCGCGGCTCCATCACCATGCGCGCGGTCGTCGAGGTCGAGGAGATCCAGAACCGCCAGTGCCTGGTGGTCACCGAGCTGCCCTACCAGGTCAACCCGGACAACCTCGCGCAGAAGATCGCCGACCTGGTCAAGGACGGGAAGATCGGCGGCATCGCCGACGTCCGCGACGAGACCTCCTCGCGCACCGGCCAGCGCCTGGTCATCGTGCTCAAGCGGGACGCCGTCGCCAAGGTCGTCCTCAACAACCTCTACAAGCACACCGACCTGCAGACGAACTTCGGCGCGAACATGCTGGCGCTCGTCGACGGCGTGCCGCGCACCCTCTCCCTGGACGCGTTCATCCGCCACTGGGTGACGCACCAGATCGAGGTCATCGTCCGCCGGACGAAGTTCCGGCTGCGCAAGGCCGAGGAGCGCGCCCACATCCTGCGCGGTCTGCTGAAGGCCCTCGACGCGATCGACGAGGTCATCGCGCTCATCCGGCGCAGCGAGACCGTCGAGATCGCCCGCGCGGGCCTGATGGACCTGCTGCAGATCGACGAGATCCAGGCCAACGCCATCCTCGAGATGCAGCTGCGCCGGCTCGCCGCCCTGGAGCGCCAGAAGATCGTCGCGGAGCACGACGAGCTCCAGGCGAAGATCAACGAGTACAACGCGATCCTGGCCTCGCCCGAGAAGCAGCGGGCGATCGTCAGCGAGGAGCTCGCGGCGCTGGTCGAGAAGTACGGCGACGACCGCCGCAGCCAGCTCGTGCCCTTCGACGGCGACATGTCCATCGAGGACCTGATCGCCGAGGAGGACATCGTCGTCACCATCACGCGTGGCGGCTACGTGAAGCGGACGAAGACCGAGGACTACCGCTCGCAGAAGCGCGGCGGCAAGGGCGTGCGCGGCACGAAGCTGAAGCAGGACGACATCGTCGACCACTTCTTCGTCTCCACCACGCACCACTGGCTGCTGTTCTTCACGAACAAGGGCCGGGTCTACCGGGCCAAGGCGTACGAGCTGCCGGACGCCGGCCGGGACGCCCGCGGCCAGCACGTGGCCAACCTGCTGGCCTTCCAGCCGGACGAGCAGATCGCCCAGATCCTGGCGATCCGCGACTACGAGGCCGCGCCGTACCTGGTGCTCGCGACCAAGGCCGGTCTGGTGAAGAAGACCGCCCTGAAGGACTACGACTCCCCGCGCTCCGGCGGCGTCATCGCGATCAACCTGCGCGAGCGGGAGAACGGCGGCGACGACGAGCTGATCGGCGCCGAGCTGGTGTCCGCCGAGGACGATCTGCTGCTCATCTCCAAGAAGGCGCAGTCGATCCGCTTCACCGCCACGGACGAGGCCCTGCGCCCGATGGGGCGCGCCACGTCCGGCGTCAAGGGCATGAGTTTCCGCGAGGACGACGAGCTGCTCTCGATGAATGTCGTCCGGCCGGGTACGTTCGTCTTCACCGCGACCGACGGTGGCTACGCCAAGCGCACCGCGGTCGACGAGTACCGCGTCCAGGGCCGCGGCGGCCTCGGTATCAAGGCCGCCAAGATCGTGGAGGACCGCGGTTCGCTCGTGGGCGCGCTGGTGGTCGAGGAGACCGACGAGATCCTCGCCATCACGCTGTCCGGTGGTGTGATTCGTACGCGAGTCAACGAAGTCAGGGAGACCGGCCGTGACACCATGGGCGTCCAGCTGATCAACCTGGGCAAGCGTGACGCCGTCGTCGGCATCGCTCGCAACGCCGAGGCCGGCGGCGAGGACGATGAGGCCGACGAGGTGGTGGAAGCCGCCGAGGCGGGGGAAGCTGCCGAGGGCGTGGAGACGGCCGAGGCGGTCGCGGGCACGGAGCCCGCGACCGGGGAGCACGAGGAGTAGAGCGTGAGTGGAGCCACGGGCGCCGGTTCGGCCGACGGCCGGTCCGCAGGATCGAGCGGTGCCCGTGGCTCCGCCACGGACTCCCAGGGGGTTACGGTGACGGACACTCGGGGGCAGGGGCCCTCGTACGACACGTACAACGGGCCGCTGCCCGGCGAGCGCGGGGGGACGCAGCCGCAGGGCCCGTACCACCCGCCGCAGGCCTACGGCGCCCCGGCGCAGGGCACGCCCGCCCAGGGCGTGCCGACGGGCGGCCACACGTCCGGCGGCCAGACCGCCGCCGCGCAGCGCAAGGCCCGTACGGGGGCGCGCACGACGCCGCGGACGCGCAAGGCGCGGCTGCGGGTCGCCAAGGCCGATCCGTGGTCGGTGATGAAGGTGAGCTTCCTGCTCTCCATCGCGCTCGGCATCTGCACGGTCGTGGCCGCGGCGGTGCTGTGGATGGTCATGGACGCCATGGGCGTCTTCTCGACCGTCGGCGGCACGATCAGCGAGGCGACCGGCTCCAACGAGTCGAACGGCTTCGACCTGCAGTCCTTCCTGTCGCTGCCGCGCGTGCTGATGTTCACCTCGGTGATCGCGGTGATCGACGTCGTCCTGATGACCGCCCTGGCGACGCTGGGCGCGTTCATCTACAACCTGTCCGCCGGTTTCGTGGGCGGTGTCGAGCTCACGCTGGCCGAGGACGAGTGACCTGCGGATGACCTGCGGATGACCCGCGAGGGGCCGGTCCCGGGATCGGATTTTGGGACTGGCCCCCACGTGCGCTAATCTTCAGGAGTCAGCGCGCGGGACACACACCGCAAAGCGCGGCGGGGCTATAGCTCAGTTGGTTAGAGCGCATCCCTGATAAGGATGAGGCCACAGGTTCAAATCCTGTTAGCCCCACAGAAGAGATCGGCCCGGACGGTTCACCCGTCCGGGCCGATTGCTTTGTGGGACGCGTTGGCGGCCTAGGTCACCGATCGGTATCGGCCGGTGTGTAGAGTGGGCGTCAGAAGTCTCCTACGTCAACGAAAGACGAGGTCGCGCGGTGAAGAAGCTTCTCCTGGTCGCACTGGCCGCCATCGGCGGGCTCCTCGTGTACCGCCAGATCCAGGCGGATCGCGCCGAGCAGGATCTGTGGACGGAGGCGACCGACTCCGTGCCCGCAGGTTCGGGTGTGTGAGACGAAACCGTCTGAGGGCGAGGCCCCGGCCGCTGTGAGCGGCCGGGGCCTCGTTCTCTTTCCGCCCGGACGCGGGGCACGGGCGCCCGGCTGCCCGGACATCCGCACGCCCGTCCGTGCGGCATTCTCGTTCGCGAACAAATTGCTTGCTCTAGCAAATTTGTAGGGTCTCGGTCGGACGGGCGGGCAGGATGGGCCGGCACGGACTCGACGAGGGGATGAGCGTGAAGAGGCAACGGGCTGCCGGCCGTACGGCGGGAGGGCGTGCGGCGGGCTTGCTGGCCGCGACGGTGTGCGGGGCCGCTCTGCTGCCGGGCGCGGCGTGGGCCGCCGGTGACGGCGCCGGGTACGCCTTCGACAGCGGCGCCCGGCAGGTGAAGGGTGCCGTGTCCAACCTGGACGCCGAGCAGTTGAAGGCCGGGCAGACGTACCGGGACACGATCAAGAAGGACGGCAAGCTCTACTACCGCGTCGACCTCGACGCGAAGCAGAACGCCTACGTCTCGGTCGTGGCCGTCCCCAAGGCGGGCGGGAAGGTCGCGTACGGCGACGGCATCAAGGTGAGCCTGCAGGACGGCTCCAGCACCCAGTGCAGCTATCAGGACACGAACTTCGGCTCCTCGGAGTTCCCCCGGCCCGTCGCCGCGTACGCCCACCGCACGCTCACCCCGCAGTCGACGTCCTGCGCCCAGGCCGGGGCGTACTACGTGCTCGTCGAGCGGAACTCGAAGCCGGAGTCCGACCCCGCCGACTGGCAGTTGGAGATCCGCTTCCTGACCGAGCCGGGCGTCCGGAAGGCCGGCCCGACCGCCCTCCCGGAGAACTGGGCCTCGGCCACGCCCCAGCCGCCCGCGGGCGGCCCGCAGCGGCGCGACGGCGGCGCCGGCGTCCACGACGCGACCTCGCTGCGGCAGGGCGAGTGGCGGACCGACATCAAACCGGGGCAGACCCTCTTCTACCGGGTGCCGGTGGACTGGGGCCAACAGCTCTTCGCCAGCGCCGAGCTGGGCAGCAGCCCCGCCGCGGACACCTACGTCACCAACGCGCTCGTGCTCTCCCTGGCGAACCCCGCCGGCGGTCACGTCGAGCGGGAATCCCTCACGTACCACGGCGACCAGGTGACGATGGCGCTGGACCCGCAGCGGCCGGTCGCCTACGAGAACCGCTTCTCGTCGGACGAGGCCACCAGCGGGCTGCGGTTCGCCGGCTGGTACTACCTGTCGGCCACGCTCAGCCCCGAGATCGCCAGGACGTACGGGGACAAGGCGCTGCCACTGACCCTGCGGGTGAACCTCACCGGGCAGCCCAAGGCCGGGCCGGGGTACGACGGGGGCGCCGAGCCCTTCGTGGTGACCGATGACGACCGGGACGCGGCCGCCAGCGGGCAGAGCGGCCCGCAGGCGGCCGAGAGCGGCACCCTGAGGGTCGTCGGCGTGGCCGGGATCGGCGTCGGGACCGTGCTGGTCCTGGGCCTGGGCGCCTGGTGGCTGCTGGCCCGCCGGGCGGCGGGCTCGGGCCCTACGCCTGGATGAGCGCCCAGATCCCCACGGCGAAGCACACGAACGCGGTGAACAGCACCGGGATCGCCACCTTCGCGGGCGGTCCCGGCCGGCGCGCGGGAACCCATCCGGCCTGAGCGGTGTATGGACGAGTGGAAGCCTGCTCGTGCGGCACCGCGGCCGTGGCGGCCTGGGCGAAGGAGGCGGGGGAGTGCGTCGGAGCCTGCACAGGGGCCGGAGCCGGTACGTATGCCGGGGACGGCGGGACGGCCACTGGCTGCGTGGGCGTCTGCACGGGCGTCTGCACGGGGGCCTGCGCGGGAGTCTGCGGCGGAGGCGGCAGGTGGAAGCTGCCCGTCTCGGACGCGCCCGGCTGCTGCGCGGGCTGCGGCTGTGGCCGCTGGTCCTCGCGCGGTACGGGCACGGCGGCCGCCGCGGGGGCGTGAGCGCCCTCGGGGCCGGCGGCGGGACCCTCGGGGCCGTTCGGGCCGAAGCCGGCCGGCAGCGGGCCGATCTGGTCGAAGATCTCGACCGGCTCCTCGCCGGCCGCGGGCTCCGGCAGCAGCTCGGCCGCGGCGTTCAGCGCCTTCCGGGCACCCGTGGCGGTCTTGAAGCGGGCCTGCGGGTCCGGCTGCAGCAGGCCGGCGAGGACCTGCCACAGCGGCTCGGCGATGCCCTGCGGGGCGCCCGGGGTGCCGTGCGTCCGGAAATACTCCACCAGGGCCTGGGAGTCCGGCCTGCGGCCCTGGAGCAGGTAGAGCGCGACCAGGCCGACCGCGAACAGGTCGGCGGTGAAGTCCGGCTCGGCGCCCATGAGTTGCTCGGGCGCGAAGTAGCCGGGCGTTCCCACCACGTAGTTGGTCTCGGTGAGCCGCGGCTCGCCCTTGCGCATCGAGATGCCGAAGTCGGACAGCCGCAGGTGCGGCCGTCCGGTGCCGGTGACCTCCATCAGGATGTTCGCCGGCTTGATGTCGCGGTGCACGACCCCCTCCGCGTGCACCGCGGCGAGCCCGGACAGCAGCTGGTCGAGCAGGGCGCACACGAAGCGGGGCGGCAGTGCGCCGTAGTCCCCGATGACGTGGGCCAGGGAACCACCCGCCACGAGGTCCATCGTGAAGAGGACCTTGTCGTCGTCCGCGGCCCAGCTGGCCGGGGCGAGGACGTGCGGGTGGTCGATCCTGAGCGCCTGCTCGCGGACGAAGCGCAGCAGGGTGTGGGCGTCGCTCTGCTGGAGCACCTTGGCCGCCACGTAGCGGCGGCGCCGGTGGTCCCAGGCGCGCCACACCGCGCCGACCCCACCACGGCCGATCGGATCGATCAGCTCGTACCGACCAGCGAAGACCTCACCCATCGTGCTGCGCCCGCTCCCCGTGCCGTCTCGGATGCCGCCGTCCCGGCGTCAGTTCTGATGCGCCTCGTAGTGGGCGACGGCGTCCGCCGTGCGCCCCGCGCCGTATACCCGGAGGAACTCTGCCAGTTCGGGGTGGGCGGGCGCGAGGGAGTCCGCCGCGTCGATGATGTCGCCGGCCGCCGCCACGGAGCGCAGCAGGGACTGGATCTCGCGGACCACCCGGCGCACGGTGGGCGCGCCGCTGGTGGTGGACTGGCTGCTCGCGGTCAGGACGGAGCCGCCCTGCGACTTCTTGATCTCGTCCATCCGGTCGGTGGCCTCGACGGCGCTGACGCTGCCGTCGGCGACCTGGCCGGCGAGCTCCTGAAGGGCCTGGACACGCTGGACGACGGCGGGATTGCCGATCTTGGCCCGCTGGCCGCTCATCAGCTGGGAGAGCATGGGTGCCGAGAGCCCGAGCACCGCCGCCAGCCTGGCCTGGTTCAGCCCGAGATCGTCGATCAGTCGACGGAAGAGCGCCCCCAACGGCTCCCCGTACCAACTGCGCTGAAGCTCGCGGGCTCTGGCCGTGGCTTCCTGCTGCGCTGTATCCATTACTACTTCTCCCCATCCCTTGGGTTCGCCACTGCGAACCCCGATCAGCATCTTACGGAGCGTGGTCGCCCACGGGGAGTCCCAATCCTTTTGCGGGATACGGGGGGTGACCCGGTACTCTGTTGTCGTTCCGGGGCCTTAGCTCAGTTGGTAGAGCGCTGTCTTTGCATGGCAGATGTCAGGGGTTCGACTCCCCTAGGCTCCACTCCGGATGAAGCTCCCTGACCTGCGGAAACGCAGGCAGGGAGCTTTTTCGTGGCCCCGTGAAGTGGCCCAGTGGAACGGTGTCGAAATGGACCGGGTGTGGTGGGCCAAAGGCTCGTACCGTCGTGTCCATGGCGAAGACGAAGACGCAGACGGCGACGCCCGCGCCGCACACGCGTACGAGGACTCACCGGGCCCTGCTCGCGGCCCAGCTCAGCAACTCCGTCGGCGACGGGGCCTTCTACGTGACCTCGGCGCTCTACTTCTCCCGGATCGTCGGTCTCTCCGCCCCCCAGATCGGCGCCGGCCTCGCCGTCGCCTGGGGGATCGGATCGCTCGCCGGGGTGCCGCTCGGGCACCTCGCCGACCGGCGCGGGCCGCGCGGCAGCGCCGTTCTGCTGGCCCTGGCGACCTCCGCGGCCGTCGCCTCCTTCCTCCTCATCCGCTCGTTCGTCCCCTTCCTGCTCGCCGCCGCCCTGTACGCCACCGCCCAGAGCGGGCTGGCCGCGGCCCGCCAGGCCCTGCTCGCCGGCCTCGTCGAGCCCGGCGCCCGGGTCGGGATGCTGGCCAGGCTCCAGGCCACGCTCAACGCGGGCCTCGCCGTCGGAGCCGCGCTCGGCGGCCTCGCCCTGAGCCTCGGCACCCGCCGCGCCTACCTCGCCGTGTTCGCCCTCGACGCCCTGGGCTTCCTCGTCTGCGCCCTGCTGCTGCGCGGCCTCCCGCCGCTGCCCGGCGCCCCCGCCGCGTCCGGCGACGAGCCGCGGCTCGTGGTCCTCCGGGACCGCCCGTACGCCGTGCTCACCCTGCTCAACGCGCTGCTGCTGCTCCGGCTGCCACTGCTCAGCCTGGCCCTGCCGCTGTGGATCGTGCAGCGCACCTCGGCACCCGGCTGGACCGTCTCGGCGCTGTTCGTCCTCAACACCGGTGCGGTGATGCTCTTTCAGGTGCGGGCCGCGCGCTCGGTGACCGGACTGCCCGAGGCCACCCGGGCGGTCGGCCGCTCCGGTCTGGTGATGCTCGCCTCGTGCGCGGTCTTCGCGCTCACGGCGGTCGGGCTCGGGCCCTGGCCCACGGTGGCGGTCCTCGTCCTCGGCGCCGTCCTCCAGGTGGTCGCCGAGATGCGGCACTCCGCGGGCTCGTGGCAGATCGGCTTTGCGCTCGCCCCCGCCGACCGGATCGGCCAGTACCAGGGCTTCTACGGCACCGGCGTGCCCCTCGCCAGGACTCTGGGGCCGCTGCTCGTCACCACGCTGCTGATCGGCTGGGGCGTGCCGGGCTGGCTCGTCCTGGGTGCGGTCTTCCTGGTCGCGGGCCTGGTCACGGGGCCGGCGGTGCGCTGGGCGGAGCACGTCCGGAGCCGGGCGGCGGCCCCGGCGGCGGGGGAGCTCGTCAAGGCGAACTGAGC
This sequence comes from Streptomyces sp. NPDC051921, assembly GCF_040680975.1. NCBI lineage: Bacteria > Bacillati > Actinomycetota > Actinomycetes > Kitasatosporales > Streptomycetaceae > Streptomyces > Streptomyces sp. NPDC051921. The sequence goes on along the minus strand of NZ_JBFAXU010000012.1, from coordinate 172,513 downwards.
CGGACGGGTGGTGTTCATCGGAAGAACTGCACGGCGACGGCGTCGTTCCGTGGATTCGGCGTGCGCTTCCTCATCATGAGGAACGTACTAAAAACGTGCAATCCGAAATGAACCATCCGAGAACGCCCATCTCGTCACCACGAAAGTGAGGGGTCATGGCCACCGCCACGGTCAAGCAGTTCTGGACCGCCTTCGTCTCCGTCCTCTTCGCCCTGCTCGCCTCCCTCGGCCTCGCGAGCCCCGCCACCGCCGCCCGGCAGCCCGCTCTCCAGCAGGGTGAGGAGCCGTCCCTCGCCGGTGGCACCGCGGCCGGTGCGGCCCGTCCCGCCGTCCCCGTCCCGGCACAGCGGACAGCCTCTGACTGGCACACCGCGCAGGGCCGTGCCCTGCCGCCCACCATCAAGCAGCGGATCCGCGCCGAGGCGCACGGCTCGTCCCCGTCGGTCCGGCACCTGCGCGCCGACGCGGGTGACCTGGACACCTTCGACTGGTCCGGCCTGGCCGGTCCGACCGGCACCCCGGCCGCGCCGAACGGCGCCGCGCGGTCCGTGGCCACCGCGCAGTCCGCGTCCGCCGCGTCCGCCACGCAGACGGGGTCCGCGGCGTCCGCCACGCAGACGGGGTCCGCCGCGCAGGCGGCGCAGGACGAGCAGGCGGCGCAGGACGAGCGGATCCCCGCCACCGCGCAGGCCGCGTACGCGGCGTAGGGCGCGGCGGGATTCTCCGCCGCGCCCCTCGCCCGCGCTGTTCCGTGTCTCTTCGATCTGTTCCGATCTGCTCCGATGCCGTACTGCGACCGGCAGATGATCAGCGGCGTTCCTCGCCGCGGTCCGAAGCCTCCGTCTCGGCCTCCTTGGCCGCCACCTCGGGATCGAGGGACGAACCGCCGTCGTCGACGGACGACAGCTCGGTCTCCTCGTCCACCTCGGTGGGAGCGGGCGGCTCGACCAGCCAGTCGGGGTTGGCCTGCTTGTCCCACCACTTCCAGGCCCAGAACGCACCGCACGCCACCACGCCGAGGATCACCAGAACCTTGGCGACGTGTCCGGCCCGGTGCCGACGCTGGTGCCTCTTCATGATCTTCTCGATGTCCCTCGGCGTCACCTGACCGCGCAGCGCGGCCCAGGCGGCAGTCGAACGCGACCCGGCCTCCTCCAGGACGGGACCGGTCGCGGCGACCGCGTGCTCGACACGCGGAACGGTGTAGTCGGTCGCCTGACGGGCGGCCTTGCGGGTCACGGCCGCAGCGCGTTGCGCGGCCTCGTCGACCCGCGGCGGCACGTGCGGTGCGACATAGCAGTCGTATTGCTGACGGGCCTGAACACGGGCCGCGGACGCGGCCTTCGAGACTGTCGGGGCGATCCTGACGCGCGCTTCGTGCGCGTAGTGAACGGCCTGGTCCCTGGCCGTCCCGGCGTACGGCGCCACCACTTCCGCGGCGTGCAGGACGCTCTCCTTCGCCGAATCTGTCGCGGCGCGCACGCTTTCCATGCGGGTCACGGGATCCTCCTCCTCGGTGGCGATGTCGGTTTTTCACCTTTCCATCCTTTTCGGAATCATGCCTGCCGGACCGCGCTCCGGCATGCGGGGCGGGCATCCGGGGCATGCGAGGATGCGGGCGTGGAGCACGCGCGGGCACGGACGCCCCTGTGCCGAGGTGTGGAGGAAGGCGGATCGTGGCCGAGCAGCTGTACGCGACTCTGAAGACCAGCCAGGGTGACATCGAGATTCGGCTGCTGCCGTTCCACGCCCCCAAGACGGTCCGGAACTTCGTCGAACTCGCCCGCGGCGAGCGCGAGTGGACCCACCCGGAGACCGGCGTGGTCTCCACCGCCCCGCTCTACGACGGCACGGTCTTCCACCGGGTGATCGAGGGCTTCATGATCCAGGGCGGCGACCCGCTGGGGAACGGCACGGGCGGGCCGGGCTACGAGTTCGCCGACGAGTTCCACCCCGAGCTCTTCTTCGACAAGCCGTACCTGCTCGCGATGGCCAACGCCGGCCCGGGCACGAACGGCTCGCAGTTCTTCGTCACGGTCGGTCCGGCGACCTGGCTGAACCGCAAGCACACGATCTTCGGCGAGGTCGTGGGCGCGGCGAGCAAGAAGGTCGTGGACGCGATCGCCGCCACCCCGACCAATCCGCGGACCGAGCGCCCGGTCGAGGACGTCGTCATCGAGACCGTCGTGATCGAGAGCCGCTGACCCCGGGCACCCACCCGCCCCCGGGCATCCACCCGCCCCCCCCGGGTGCCCACCCGCCCCCCGGGTGCCGTCGCACCCCTCGGGAACCTTCGCGCCCCGCCCGTCCGTCAGGAGGGCGGGGCGACGCGCTGATACGCCCCGTCCGCCGATCGCCGCCACGCCCCAGCGCCCCGCTCACGGGAGGACCCCATGGACCCGCAGTCCGGTCTGCCGCACTGCTATCGCCACCCGGACGTCGAGACCGGCATCCGCTGCACGCGCTGCGAGAAGCCGATCTGTCCGGAGTGCATGGTCTCCGCGTCCGTCGGCTTCCAGTGCCCCGACTGCGTGCGGAACGGCTCCGGCACCGGTCACGCCCCGGACGCCAACCAGCCGCGGACCCTCGCGGGCGGCCGGGTCGCGACGGACGGGCGCCTCGTCACGAAGATCATCATCGCGGTCAACCTGGCGCTGTTCATCGCGGTCCAGGTGGCCGGCGACCGGTTCGTGGACGAGCTGGTCATGATCGGTTACGCGTACAACCCGGTGCTCGGTGAGGTCGTCGGCGTCGCGGACGGCGAGTGGTACCGGCTGATCACCTCGGCCTTCCTCCATCAGGAGGTCCCGCACTTCCTCTTCAACATGCTCGGGCTGTGGGTGATCGGCGGGATCGTCGAGCCGGAGCTCGGCCGGATCCGCTACGCCCTCCTGTGCCTGCTCTCCGGGCTGTCGGGCTCCGCGCTCGTCTATCTCCTGGACGCCCCGAACCAGGCCTCGCTCGGCGCCTCGGGGATCGTCTACGGCCTGATCGGCTCCTGGGTGGTGCTGGCCCGGCGCCGGCGCTACGACATGCGGCCGGTGCTGCTCTTCGTGGCGATCTCGCTGGTCTTCACGTTCGCCCGGCCGGGTGTCTCCTGGGAGGCGCACATCGGCGGCCTGGTCGCGGGCGCGCTGGTGACGTACGGGCTCGTGCACGCTCCACGGGCGCGCCGGGAGCTGGTGCAGTACGCGGTCTGCGGTCTGGTGCTGCTGCTCGACCTGGGGATCGTGCTCGGCCGTACGGTCGCGCTCACCTGAGCGTGGAGGGCTGTGGACGAGCTCACCGGGGAACCTTTCCCCAGAGTTATCCACAGCGTGGGGCGGAGTGGTCACCCAGGCCCTGGCATGACTGCGCCCCTCGCCTCTGACCAGGGATTATCTGGTAGAGGGGAGGGGCGAAGCGTTCCGGCAGAGGAGTTCTCGCGGTCGTACCGGCGTCAACACCGTGGGAGTTATCCACAGATCGTCGTAAGTTATCCAGTGCTGTGCACAACACTGTGGATAACTCAGGGCAGAGCTTGACGCGTCACTTCCACTGCGTGGAGACACCGAAGCCGGCGGCGATGAAGCCGAAGCCGACCACGATGTTCCAGTTGCTGAGGGACTTGACCGGCAGCGTGCCGTCGGTGACGTAGAAGACCACGATCCACACCAGTCCGATGGCGAACATCGCCAGCATCACCGGCGCCACCCAGCTGCGGTTGGTCAGCTTGATGGCGGCGGCCTGCTTCGTGGCGGGCGGCGGCGTGTAGTCGGCCTTCTTGCGGATCCGTGACTTCGGCACGAGGGACTCTCCTGTCGATGCGCTGCGTGACCGCGCAGGGAACTGTGGCTGGCGCCGGGCGGGACGGAACGGGGTGTGACGAAGCGGACCGCTGCGTCCTCCGGGCGTCCGTTAGCGTAGTGGTTCCGCGGCACCGAAGGGGATCAGGGTACGTTGAGCAATTCCGCCGACACTCCCGCAGGGCCGGGCCGAAGCACCAGATGGCGCCCGGTCCGGGTGCTGACCGCTGCCGTCTTCGCCCTCGCCGGACTGATCTTCGTCACGAGCTTCAACACCGCCAAGGGCACCAACCTCCGTACCGACGCCTCCCTCCTCAGGCTCTCCGACCTGATCGAGGAACGCAGCCACAAGAACGCCGGTCTCGACGAGTCCGCCGCCGCCCTGCGCCGCCAGGTGGACGCCCTCGCCGCCCGCGACGACGGCTCCACCAAGGCCCAGGACGAGCGTCTGCGCGCCCTGGAGGCCGCCGCCGGCACCACAGAGGCCTCGGGCCCCGGCCTCACCGTCACCCTCGACGACGCCCCGCCGAACGCCCAGGCCGCCCCCGGCTACCCCGAGCCCCAGGCCAACGACCTGGTCATCCACCAGCAGGACCTCCAGGCCGTCGTCAACGCCCTGTGGAAGGGCGGCGCCAAGGGCATCAAGGTCATGGACCAGCGGCTCATCTCCACGAGCGCCGTACGCTGCGTCGGCAACACCCTGATCCTCCAGGGCCGCGTCTACTCGCCGCCCTACAAGATCACCGCTGTCGGTGACCGCGACCGGTTGAACAAGGCCCTCGCCGACTCCCCCGCGATCCAGAACTACCAGCTGTACGTGAAGGCCTACGGCCTCGGCTGGAAAGTCGACGAGCACAAGGCGGTGACTCTGCCCGGCTACTCGGGCACAGTGGACCTCCACTACGCGAAGCCTGTGAGCTGACGCATGCGCTGACCGGGGGGAGCCGGGTGCGGTGACGGTGCGACTGGTCGTACGGACCCTCAGCGAGCTGTGCATCACCGTCGGCGCCCTGATCGTCCTCTTCGTCGTGTACGTCCTGTACTGGACCGGCGTACAGGCGGACAGCGCCACGGCCGGCCAGCTCGACACCCTCCAGCAGGAATGGGTGGGGCGCCCGGTCGAGACGCCCGGCGCGCCCCGCGCGGCGCCCGCCCCCGCCCCGTACACCGACGGCAGGGGCTTCGCCGTCATGTACGTCCCCCGCCTCGGCAAGGACTGGGAGTGGCCCGTCCTGGAGGGCACGAAGGCCCGCACCCTCAAGAAGGGCCTCGGCCACTACGCCGGCACCGCCCGCCTCGGCGGGACCGGCAACTTCGCGGTCGCCGGGCACCGCCGGACCCACGGCGACCCCTTCAGGGACTTCCCCCGGCTGCGCCGCGGCGACGCCGTCGTCCTCACCGACGGGACGACCTGGTTCACGTACCGCGTCGACCGCTCCCCGTACCGGACCGTGCCCACCGACACCGCCGTGATCGATCCCGTCCCACGGAAGTCGGGATTCGACGGGCCCGGCCGCTACCTCACCCTCACCACCTGCGATCCCGAGTGGGGGAGCAGCCACCGGCTGGTCGCCTGGGCGCACCTGGACGCCACCCAGCCGGTGACGGCCGGTCGTCCACAGGCTTTGGACGGTTGACCCCCGACCGCCCGTACGCCCCGTACTCTGGTCCCCGTAACGAACGGAAGGGGCCTCGGACGTCATGTACGGATGGATCTGGCGGCATCTGCCGGGCAACGCCTGGGTGAAGGCGCTGATCTCGGTCGTGCTGGTCCTCGCGGTCGTCTACGCCCTCTTCCAGTACGTGTTCCCCTGGGCGGAGCCGCTGCTTCCGTTCAACGATGTGACGGTGGACGGCCAGTGAGCGCGCGAATTCTCGTCGTCGACAACTACGACAGCTTCGTCTTCAACCTCGTGCAGTACCTGTACCAGCTCGGCGCCGAGTGCGAGGTCCTGCGCAACGACGAGGTGGAGCTCTCCCACGCTCAGGACGGCTTCGACGGCGTCCTCCTCTCGCCCGGGCCGGGCGCACCCGAACAGGCCGGTGTCTGCATCGACATGGTGCGCCACTGCGCCGCCACCGGGGTGCCCGTCTTCGGCGTCTGCCTCGGCATGCAGTCGATGGCCGTCGCCTACGGCGGGGTCGTGGACCGCGCGCCCGAGCTGCTGCACGGCAAGACCTCGCCCGTCACGCACGGGGGCAAGGGCGTCTTCGCCGGCCTGCCCTCGCCGTTCACCGCGACCCGCTACCACTCGCTGGCCGCCGAGCCCGCCGCCCTGCCGGCCGAGCTCGAGGTCACCGCGCGCACCGAGGACGGCATCATCATGGGGCTGCGGCACCGTGAACTCCCCGTCGAAGGCGTGCAGTTCCATCCCGAGTCGGTGCTCACCGAGCACGGCCACCTGATGCTCGCCAACTGGCTGGAGCAGTGCGGCGACAAGGGGGCGGTCGCGCGATCGGCGGGCCTCGCGCCGGTGGTGGGCAAGGCCGTCGCGTGACGACCGGGTCGCCGTGGTTCCGGGCGGCGAACCTGCCGGAGGAGGAGCCCGAGCCCCGTCCCCAGCCCCGGCCGATACCCGCGCCCGGGCCCGTGGCGCCCCCGTACGAGGCCGGGACGGGCGTCTACGAGCCGATACCGGCCGCGGACGCCCCCCAGGCCCACCAGGCGTCCCCGACGCCCCAGGAGGCGTACGAGGCCCCGTACGAGGCGTACGGCACGGAGACCTACGGCACACCCGAGACCTACGGGACGGCCGAGACGTACGGCACACCCGAGACCTACGGGACGGGCAGGGCGTACGGCACGCCCGAGGCCTACGGCACGGGCGAGACCTACGCGACCCCGGACACCACCACCTACGCGACCCCCGACGCCTACGGGACGGACGCCTACGAGACCCCCGCGCGGCCCGAGCCGCGCCACGAGCCGCAGCCCGAGCCGCGGCCCGAGCCGCAGCCCGAGCCGCGGCCCGAGCGCCAGGCCGAGGCGCGCCCCGAGGCGCGTCCGGAGCCCGAACCGGAGCCCGACGACCGGACGATGGCGCTGCGCACCGTCGAGGAGGCCACCGCCGCCCCGCCGCCCGGTCCCGGGCGGGCCGAGCGCCGCCGCGCCGCCAAGCGCAAGGGACGCGGCGCCCCCGAGCCGGCCGCCCCGGCACAGCCCGCGGCGCCGCTCTCCCGCGTCGAGGCCCGTCGTGCCGCCCGCGCCGCCAAGGAGAGCCTCGGCGTCGTCCTCAGCCGCGTCGTCGGCGAACTGTTCATCACCTTCGGCGTCGTGATGCTGCTGTTCGTCACCTACCAGCTGTGGTGGACGAACGTCCGCGCCGGACAGGAGAGCGACCAGGCCAAGAAGGAGATCGAGAACTCCTGGTCGCAGGGGCAGGACGACGCGCCGGGCGCCTTCGAACCCGGCAAGGGCTTCGCCATCATGTACATCCCCAAGCTCGACGTCGTCGTCCCGATCGCCGAGGGCATCAGCAAGCCCAAGGTCCTCGACAAGGGCATGGTCGGGCACTACGGCGAGGGGCAGCTCAAGACCGCGATGCCCGCGGACAAGCAGGGCAACTTCGCCGTCGCGGGGCACCGCAACACCCACGGCGAGCCGTTCCGCTACATCAACCGCCTGCAGCCGGGCGACCCGATCGTCGTCGAGACCCGCGACGCGTACTACACGTACGAGATGGCGAGCATCCTGCCGCAGACCTCGCCGTCGAACGTCTCGGTCATCGACCCCGTGCCCAAGGGCTCCGGCTTCACCCGGCCCGGTCGCTACATCACGCTGACCACCTGCACGCCCGAGTTCACGAGCACGTATCGCATGATCGTGTGGGGAAAGCTCGTCGACGAACGCCCGCGCAGCAAGGGAAAGCCGGAAGCGCTCGTAGGCTGAGCCCCACTACCGAGCCCACCCACACCTCGACGGGACGACCTAGTGGCACGTGCGCGCAACCGGATCGCCGGGATCATCAGCGTCTTCGGCGAACTCCTCATCACCGCGGGCCTGGTCCTCGGCCTCTTCGTCGTCTACTCACTGTGGTGGACCAACGTCCTCGCCGACCGCGCCGCCGGCAAGGACGGCGACCAGGTCCGCCAGCACTGGGCCGACAGCGGCCCCGGCGCGCTCGACACCAAGGACGGCATCGGCTTCCTCCACGTGCCGGCGATGGGCGACGGCGAGGTGCTCGTGAAGAAGGGCACCGAGACCGACATCCTCAACAACGGCGTCGCGGGCTACTACACCGAGCCGCTCAAGTCCGCTCTGCCGCAGGACAAGCAGGGCAACTTCACGCTCGCCGCGCACCGCGACGGCCACGGCGCGAAGTTCCACAACATCCACAAGATGAAGAACGGCGACTCGATCGTCTTCGAGTCCAAGGACACCTGGTACGTCTACAAGGTCTACAAGATCCTCGCGGAGACCACGAAGTACAACGTGGACGTCCTCCAGCCCGTCCCCAAGGAGTCCGGCAAGACCAAGCCGGGCCGCTACATCACCCTGACGACCTGCACCCCGATGTACACCTCGGACTACCGCTACATCGTGTGGGGCGAACTGGCCCGTACGGAGAAGGTCGACGCGCGGCGCACCCCGCCGGCGGAACTGCGGTAGCGGACGCCGCACCCTCCGGACACAGCCCGCGGGTGTGAGCCCTCGGGACACAGCCCGCGGCCGCCACGCCCTCCGGACAGGCCCGCGGCGTACCCCGCAGGACGCGCGTAAGCCCCGGCATCCAGGATGCCGGGGCTTACGTCACTCACGGGTGCGGGGTGACCGGGTTCAGTCGAACCAGCCGCCGCCGTTCTTCTCGGTCTTCACGTTGACCGTCTGGTTCGGCTGGCCCGGGGTGCCGGGCTGCGGGTCCTGCTCCTTGACGCGGGCGTTGCCGTCGGTGGAGCCGTCCACGTTGCCGAGCTGGTAGCCGAAGGCCGCGAGCGTCGCCCGGGCCTGGTCGAGGGTCATGCCCGTCACCGGCGGGACCGGCTGGCCCGTCGGCTGCTGCGGGCCCTTGGACACCTTCAGCGTGACCTGGACGTCCTTCGGCTGGTCCGTGTTGCCGTTGGGGTTCTGGCCGATGACCGTGCCCAGCGGCTGGTCCGAGTCCACGTCCTGGCGGGCCACGTTGGTGAAGCCGAGGGTCTGGAGCTGCTGGAGGGCGACGTCGTAGGTGCGGCCGGTGACGTCCGGCAGCTGCGACTTCTGCTTCTTCGCCACGGTGATCGTGACCTCGGAGTTCTTCTCCGCCTGCGAGCCGCCGTCGGGGCTCTGGCTGAGCACCCGGCCGGCCTCCTGGTCGGACTCCTCGAACTTCACGGTGACCTTGAAGCCCTTGGCGCGGAGCATGTCCTCGGCGCTCTGCTGCTGCTTCTCGGTGACGTCCGGGACCTCGACCTGCGGCGCGCCCTCGGAGACCACGACGGACACCGTCTCGCCGACGTTCATCTTCGTCGTGCCGTCCGCCGCCGGGGTCTGGCTGCAGATCAGGCCCTTCGGCTGGTCGCAGCGCTGGGTGCCGGACTGCTGCACCTTGACGTTCGAGTTCTTCGCGAGGCCCTCGGCGTCCTTGAGCGACTTGCCGACGAGCTGCGGCACCGGCACCTGGTCCGCGCTGTCCTTCGAGTCGAAGATCGAGCGGCCGATCAGGATCGCACCGACGAGCACCAGCACACCGGCCAGGACCAGCAGGATCGTCGAGGTGTTCGACTTCTTCTGGCGGCGCCGGTCCGGGCGGTCGTCGTAGCCGTAGCCGCCGTCGTCCGGGTTCATCGGCGGCAGCATCGTCGTCTGGCCGCCCATGGGGTCGGCCTGACGCAGGGCCGTCGTCGGCTGGTCCTCCGGCGGGTAGCCGCCGTAACCGCCGCCGTAGGCGACCGCGCCCATCGCGGCGGTCGCCGCGACCGGCTGGCCGTCGAGGCAGGCCTCGATGTCCGCGCGCATCTCGTCGGCGGACTGGTAGCGGTAGTCGGGGTCCTTGACCAGCGCCTTGAGGACGATGGCGTCCATCTCGGGCGTGATCTCGGGGTCGAAGTTGCTCGGCGGCTGCGGCTCCTCGCGCACGTGCTGGTAGGCGACGGCGACCGGCGAGTCGCCGATGAACGGCGGCCGGACGGTCAGGAGCTCGTACAGCAGGCAGCCGGTGGAGTACAGGTCGGAGCGGGCGTCGACCTGCTCGCCCTTGGCCTGCTCCGGGGAGAGGTACTGGGCCGTGCCGATCACCGCGGCGGTCTGCGTCATGGTCATGCCCGCGTCGCCCATGGCGCGCGCGATGCCGAAGTCCATGACCTTGACCTGGCCGGTGCGCGTCAGCATGACGTTCGCCGGCTTGATGTCGCGGTGCACGATGCCGGCGCGGTGCGAGTACTCCAGCGCCTGCAGGATGCCGACGGTCATCTCCAGCGTGCGCTCGGGCAGCAGCTTGCGCCCGGAGTGGAGCAACTCACGCAGGGTCGACCCGTCGACGTACTCCATCACGATGTACGGGATGGAGACCCCGTCGACGTAGTCCTCGCCGGTGTCGTAGACAGCGACGATCGCCGGATGGTTCAGCGAGGCGGCGGACTGGGCCTCACGGCGGAACCGGGCCTGGAAGGACGGGTCACGGGCGAGGTCAGCCCGCAGCGTCTTCACGGCGACGGTGCGGCCGAGCCGGGTGTCGTGGGCGAGGTACACCTCGGCCATGCCACCACGGCCGAGCACCGAGCCCAGCTCGTACCGGCCGCCGAGGCGACGCGGCTCTTCCATAGCTTCTCCAGCCCTCTCCGTCTGTCCCGACCGCACCCGTGTGTGGTCCGGCGGTGTGTGCTGTCCGCGCATACGCTACCGGCCGACGGAAGGCGCTTCGTCCGCCGACCGCCACCTGATACCCGACCGGTATCCGGTCCGGCCCCCGCCCGTGGTATCGGTCACGGTCCGGCCGTGGCATCCGTCACGGTCCCGGCCCGCCCCGGCCCCACCGGCCGGAAGATCAGCTCTTGCTCTTCAGTACCGCCTTCATCACGGCCTTCGCGATCGGGGCCGCCAGACCACCACCGCTGATGTCCTCGCGGTCGGTGCCCTCGGAGTCCTCGACGATCACGGCGACGGCGACCGGGGACCCCTGGTCCGTCTTCGCGTACGAGATGAACCACGCGTAGGGGCGCTTGGCGTTCTTCTCGCCGTGCTGGGCCGTACCCGTCTTGCCGCCGACCTTCACGCCGTCCATGTTCAGGTCGGCGTTGGCGCCGGTGCCCTTCTCGACGACGTTCTCCATCATGTCCTGGAGCTTCTGCGCGGTCTCCTGCGAGACCGGGCGGCTGAGCTCCTCCGGCTCGGTCTTCTTGATGAGGTCCACGTTCGGCGCCCGCAGCTCGTCGATCATGTACGGCTTCATCAGCTTGCCGTCGTTGGCGATCGCGGCCGTGACCATCGCCATCTGCAGCGGGGTCGTCGCGGTGTTGAACTGGCCGATCGACGACAGCGCGTTCCCACCGCGGTCGGCCTTCTTGTCGTACACGGAGGCGACGGCGCGGACCGGCGTGAACTGCTCGGCGTTGAAACCGAACTTCTCCGCCATCTCGACCATCTTGTCCCGGCCGACGTCGTCACCGAGCTTCGCGAAGACCGAGTTGCAGGAGATCCGCAGCGCCTCGTTCAGGCTGGCGTTGGCGCAGCCGTTCGCGTGGTTCTTCATCGGCACCTTCGACAGCGGGATCTTCCAGCCCTCGGGGGTCTCGGTGGCCGCGTTGATGTCCGTGACCTTGCCGCTCTCCAGGGCCGCCGCGGCCGTGACGACCTTGAACACGGAGCCGGGGGGGTAGATCTCGCGCAGCGCGCGGTTCAGCTTGGGCTTGTTCTTGTCCTTCTCCAGCGCCTGCCAGGCCTTGGCGTCCGCGTCGTGGTAGCCGGCGAAGGAAGCCGGGTCGTACGACGGGGTCGAGGCCAGCGCCAGGATCTTGCCCGTGGACGGCTCGATCGCGACGACCGCGCCCGTCTTGTTGCCGAGGCCCTTGAACGCGGCCTTCTGCGCGGCCCCGTTCAGGGTGGTGACGACGTCACCGCCCTTCTTCTTCTCGCCGGTGAACATGGCGAGCGTGCGGTCGAAGAACAGCCGGTCGTCGTTGCCGGTGAGGATGCCGTCCTCGATCTTCTCGATCTGGCTGGCGTCGAAGGCCTGCGAGGCGTAGCCCGTCACCGGAGCCCACATCGGACCGTCGACGTACGTGCGCTTGTACTTGTAGAACTCGTCGCCGGAGTCGGCCGTGCCGGTGATCGGCTTGCCGTCCACGATGATGTTCCCGCGCTCGTGCAGGTAGCGCTCGATCGTCACCCGCTTGTTCCGCGGGTGGGCGTTGAGCTCGTCGGCGCGGACGTACTGGAGCCAGTTGTCGCGCACCAGCAGGGCGAGGACCAGCAGGCCACAGAAGATCGCGACGCGGCGCAGCGGCTTGTTCACGGACGGACCACCTGCGTCATCTCGGCGTCGGGGTTCGGGGCGGGGGAGGGCGCGGGACGGCGCGCGGTGTCGCTGATGCGGATCAGGACGCCGATCAGCGCCCAGTTGGCGATCACGGACGAACCGCCGTAGGCGAGGAAGGGCATCGTCATACCGGTCAGCGGGATGAGGCCCATCACACCGCCGGCGACGACGAAGACCTGCAGCGCGAAGGCGCCGGACAGGCCCATCGCGAGCAGCTTGCCGAACGGGTCGCGGGCCGCCAGGGCGGTGCGCACACCCCGCTCGATGATCAGCCCGTAGAACAACAGGAAGACCATCACACCGGCGAGGCCGAGCTCCTCGCCGACGGTGGCGAAGATGAAGTCGGAGTTCGCGGCGAACTGGATCAGGTCCGAGTTGCCCTGGCCGAGGCCGGTGCCGAGGATGCCGCCGGAACCGAACGACATCAGCACCTGCGTCATCTGGTCGCAGGCGTACGCCATGTTGGAGCCCTCGGGCGCCGTCTTCAGGCACTCGAACGGGTCGAGCCACGCGGCCACGCGGGACTGGACGTGGCCGGCCGTGGACCCGACGACCACGGCACCGACCGAGGACATCAGCAGACCCATGACGACCCAGCTGGTCCGCTCCGTCGCCACGTACAGCATGATCACGAACATGCCGAAGAAGAGGAGCGACGTACCCAGGTCGTTCTCGAAGACCAGGATGAGGAGGCTGACCGCCCAGATCGTCAGGATCGGGCCGAGGTCACGGCCGCGCGGCAGGTAGAGCCCCATGAACCGGCGACTGGCCAGCGCCAGCGCGTCCCGCTTCACCATCAGATAGCCGGAGAAGAACACGGCCAGGACCAGCTTGGCGAACTCACCGGGCTGGATGGAGAAGCCGCCGACGCGGATCCAGATCTTGGCGCCGAAGACGTCCGCGCCGAGCCCCGGCACGAGCGGCAGCAGCAGCAGGACCAGCGCGCCCACCATGGAGATGTACGTGTAGCGCTGCAGGACGCGGTGGTCCTTCAGGAGCAGCAGCACGCCCACGAACATGGCGATGCCGATCGCCGAGTACATCATCTGGTTCGGCGCGGACGGGCTGAAGGCACCGTACTGGCGCTTCGCCAGGGCGATCAGCCGCGGCGACTGGTCGAGGCGCCAGATCAGCACCAGGCCCATGCCGTTCAGCAGCGTCGCCAGCGGCAGCAGCAGCGGATCCGCGTACGGGGCCCACTTGCGCACCACCAGGTGCGCCACTCCCGCGAGCAGGGTCAGGCCGGCACCGTAGCCGAGCATCCCCGGCGGCACCGTGCCGTCGATCGCCAGACCGACGTTGAGGTACGCGAACACCGGGATGGCGACGGCGAACGCGAGCAGCGCCAGCTCGGTGTTGCGACGGCTCGGCGCCTCGATGGCGCCGATGGTGGTCGTGTTGGTGACAACGCTCATGGTGGTGAAAGGCCCCCTACGGGTCTGCTTACTGCTTGCCGCAGTTCGAGGCCAGCTTCTGCTCCTCCGAGGACAAGGTGGGTCCAGGGGACGGTGCGGCCGTGGTGGGCTTGGGGTTCGGCGACGCGGCGCCCTCCGAGGGCGGCGGCGTGCTCGCCTTGTCGGCGGCGGCCGCGGCGGCCTTCTGGCGCTGCTCGGTCTTCTTGCAGGCCGAGGCCTGCAGGGCGAGCTCCGCGATCTTGGTCTGGGCCTTGTCGAGGCTGCCGCCCGCGATCGTGTCCTCGACCTGCTTGCGCTGGTACGCCGGCAGGTACTTGAGTTCGATCTCGGGGTGGTCCTTCTCGACCTCCGAGAGCTTCACCCAGGCCAGGTCCTGGCTGATGCCCCGGTACAGCGCCACGTGCTCGTCGTTCGACCCCACGTAGTACTGCGTCTGCGTCCAGCGGTACCCGCCGTACAGGCCGCCGCCGATCACGCCGAGGGCGAGGAGCAGGAAGAAGGAGCGCTTCAGCCACTTGCGGCCGGTGCGCGGCTTCACGAAGTCGTCGTCCGCGTACGAGCCGAACGAGCCCTGCGGCGGCATCCCGCCGTAGCCGTGGTCGTCACCGCTTCCGGGCGGGCCGAAGCCGCCCGCCGGCGGCTGCTGGTGCGGGGCCGGCCGGCCGAGCCCGGAGGCGCGGCCCGCGGGCGTGTGCATGGCACCGCCGTCGTGCAGCTGGGTCTGGTTCTCGGCGACCGCGCCCACGATGACCGGGGTGTCGCTGAGGTGTCCGGCGAGGGTGTCGCCGCCGTCGACGTCGAGGACGTCCGCGATGATCACCGTGATGTTGTCGGGGCCGCCGCCGCGCAGCGCGAGCTGGATCAGCTCCTGCACGGTCTCGTGGGGGCCCTGGTAGCTGGCGAGGGTCTCCTCGAGCGTCTGGTGCGACACGACGCCCGACAGGCCGTCGGAGCAGACCAGGTAGCGGTCGCCGGCCCGCACCTCGCGGATGGAGAGATCGGGCTCCACGTGGTCGCCGCTGCCGAGGGCGCGCATCAGCAGCGAACGCTGCGGATGGGTCGTCGCCTCCTCCTCGGTGATGCGGCCCTCGTCGACGAGCCGCTGCACCCAGGTGTGGTCCTGCGTGATCTGCGTGAGCACGCCGTCGCGCAGCAGGTACGCGCGCGAGTCGCCGACGTGCACCAGGCCGAGGCGCTGACCCGTCCACAGCAGGGCGGTGAGCGTCGTGCCCATGCCCTCCAGCTGGGGGTCCTCCTCGACCATCATCCGCAGCTGGTCGTTGGCGCGCTGCACCGCCGTACCCAGCGACGTGAGGATGTCGGAGCCGGGGACGTCGTCGTCGAGCGTCACCAGGGTGGAGATCACCTCGGACGAGGCCACCTCACCGGCGGCCTGACCGCCCATGCCGTCGGCGATCGCGAGCAGCCGCGGACCGGCGTAGCCGGAGTCCTCGTTGCCCTCGCGGATCATGCCCTTGTGCGAGCCCGCGGCGAAACGCAGTGAAAGACTCATGCCCACCTGCCCTGTCGGCGCCGCCTCGGGGTGCCGCCGGTCTCGAGCCACACTGCCCACCCTCCGGTCGGGAGCCCGTACCCGCCCTGGCCCGCTGCCCGGGCTGCCGCGCGGTCCTCGGGGCGGCCCTTCGTGGGGACCGTCCCGGCGCGCTCGCTCCGTTCGCGCTTACTCATGATGTAGCACTACTTCCGAAGCTCGATGACGGTCTTGCCGATGCGGATCGGCGCGCCCAGCGGAATCGGTGTGGCGGTGGTGAGGCGGGTCCGGTCGAGATACGTGCCGTTGGTGGACCCCAGGTCCTCGACGATCCACTGACCGTCCCGGTCCGGGTAGATCCTGGCATGCCGGCTGGAGGCGTAGTCGTCGTCCAGCACGATCGTCGAGTCGTGGGCCCGGCCCAGCGTGATCGTCTGGCCCTGCAGGGCCACCGTGGTGCCGGTGAGGGTGCCCTCGGACACGACGAGCTTGGTCGGGGCGCCGCGGCGCTGCCGCCCGCCGCCCGCGGCGGCCTGCTGGCCACCCCGCTGCTGCGGGGGCGCCGCGGCCTGGCGGGCGCCCTGCTGTGCGGCGCGTCCCTCCTGGCGGCGCGAACCCCGCTGGGTGACCCGCGTGCCGAACAGGTCGCTACGGATGACCTGGACGGCCACGATGACGAACAGCCACAGAACGGCCAGGAAACCCAGCCGCATGACCGTCAGGGTCAGCTCTGACATTGCCCCCGCTTCACCCTTCGGCTTGCCGGTAAACGATGGTGGTGCTGCCCACGACGATCCGCGAGCCGTCGCGGAGCGTAGCGCGGGTGGTGTGCTGCCCGTCCACCACGATGCCGTTGGTGGACCCGAGATCCGTGATCGTCGAGGGCGTTCCGGTCCGGATCTCGCAATGCCGGCGGGAGACGCCGGGATCGTCGATCCTCACGTCCGCGTCGGTGCTGCGGCCGAGGACCAGGGTCGGGCGGGAAATCTGGTGACGGGTGCCGTTGATCTCGATCCAGCGGCGGACCTGACCGCCGCCTCCGCCCGGCACCGGAGCGGGGCCGCCGGGGCGGCCCGCGGCGGGCGCCGCCGGACGGTGCCCCGGCATGGCCGGGGCACCCGGCGGCGGGGCCGCGGGCATCGGCGGGGCGCCGGCCGGCGGGTAGCCGTAGCCGCCGCGGGGCGACTGCTGCTGACCCTGGCCGGGCTGCTGGGGGTGGCCGGAGGGCGGCTGCGGCTGTGACGAACTCGACGCGAGCGTACGGCTGCGCACCCGGTACAGACCGGTGTCGAGGTCGTCGGCCTTCTCCAGATGGACCTTGATCGGGCCCATGAAGGTGTACCGCTGCTGCTTGGCGTAGTCCCTGACCAGGCCGGCGAGCTCGTCGCCGAGCTGGCCCGAGTAGGGGCTGAGGCGCTCGTAGTCCGGCGCGCTCAGCTCCACGATGAAGTCGTTGGGGACGACGGTCCGCTCGCGGTTCCAGATCGTCGCGTTGTTGTCGCACTCGCGCTGGAGCGCGCCGGCGATCTCGACGGGCTGGACCTCGGACTTGAAGACCTTGGCGAAGGTGCCGTTGACGAGACCTTCGAGTCGCTGCTCGAACCGCTTCAGGACTCCCATGGGGCACCTCCTCCGTCGTTGTCGTCCTGGTACTGCTTACTGATCGTATCCACGCGTCGGGAAATCGGCTGGTTCCCCTTCTCTGCCCTGTGGACGAGTGTCACCTCTCACAGACCTTCCGCAGTCCCATCCGCAGTCCCATCGGGAGGCTGCTTCCACGGATCGTAGAGGCGGCCTGTGGACAGTGTCCCGCACCCGCGAGCGGAGCAGGAGGGTCTCGTGTGCCACTGCCGCCCTTCCTTTCTCACCGACCCCGTCTCCCTGCCCCCGTCCCTCGCTCCTCGTCCCCCTCTCTCCTCGTCCGCCGAGGCGGGGTCGAAACAACGGATGTGAATCCAAGGTCTGCGACGTGCTAATCTTCAGATGTCGCCAGGCGAACGAACCGAAAGGTGAGGGAGCCGGGAGACCACCCAATGCGCGGGTGGCGGAATAGGCAGACGCGCTGGATTCAGGTTCCAGTGCCCGCAAGGGCGTGGGGGTTCAACTCCCCCCTCGCGCACCGACGAAACGGTCGGCATCGTAATCACGATGCCGACCGTTTCTCTTTTCCCCGCCGGTCGGGGGTGGGTGTGGGTGTGACGTAGCCCACTGGGGTGCCCGGGGAGAGGGAGCCCGCGTGTGTGGCTGCTCACCGGAGAATCAGATGGGCCGGAAATCCGGTGAGCTGGTGAGTCGGTGAGTCGGTGAGCCGGTGAGCTGTGGAGAGCCGGTGAGCCGGTGAGCCGGTGACCTGGTGAGTCGGAGAGCCGGTGAGCTGGAGAGCCGGTGAGTCGGTGACCTGGTGAGTCGGAGAGCCGGTGAGCTGGAGAGCCGGAGAGCCGGTGAGCTGGAGAGCCGGTGACCTGGTGAGTCGGAGAGCCGGTGAGCGCGGGGAATCTGGTGGGCCGGGTAATCCGGGGGCCGGGAATCCTGTGGGCCGGGGAATCCGGTGAGATGGTGACCGTCCCGGCCAGCCGCACTCGTCGCTCGTCCTACCCACGTCCCTGGAGGGGCCGCCCCCATGACCAGCACCCCGTCGCCGTTTCCCGCTCGGATCGAGCTCAAGGGCGAAGGTCTCGTCCTGCGTGACTGGACCGAGGCGGACCTGGCCGCGATGCCGGATCTGTTCGACCACCCCGACATCGCGTACTGGACGCCGATCGTCTCGCCCTTCGACGAAGCCGCCGCTCGCGCGAGGCTGGTCCGGGCCCGGCAGCTGCGGGCCGAGGGCACGACCATCCTGCTCGCCATCACCACCGACGGTTCCGCGCCGCTCGGCGAGGTGATGCTGCGCCGCGCGCCCGAAGGTACGGAGATCGGCTACGCGGTCGGCCCGGCGCACCGGGGTCAGGGGCTGGCCGCGCGGGCGGTGCGGGCGATGGCCGCGTACGCCTTCGAGGAGCTGGGCGCGGAGCAGGTGATCCTGGAGCTGGAAGCCGAGAACGCCGCCAGCGTCGCCGTGGCCACCAGGGCGGGATTCCGCCTGCTCGACGTGCCCCTGATCGAGGGTGAGGAGAAGGGCCGGCCCTTCGTCCTGCAGACCTGGGGCCTGACGCGCCCGTCATGACGCGTCGATGGTGAGGAGTCCTGGAGACGGGGGCGTGGTGCGGCGTGCGGGGTGATGCGCCCGGGGTGAGACGTGCGTGGAGACGCGTGCGCGGTGGGGTGTCTGGAGTAGGGCGTCCGGCGTGAGGAGTCCTGGAGTAGGGCGTCCGGGGTGAGGTGCCCGGCGTGAGGCGTCCGGCGTGAGGTGCCCGGGGTGAGGCGTGCGCCGTGAGGCCGATCGGCGGTTCTCGCAGGCGCTCCACCGCCCGGACGGAGGCTCCGTCGCCTCCGCGGGCGGACGACCTTCGTCGACAGGGGGCGCGACGAAAGAGGACGGCGGGCGGCCGGAGGCGGGCCCTATCGTGCGAGCGTGGAAGCTCCTTCGAAGATCGGGACGGCCGGGACACGGCTGGTGACGCTGCTCGGTGCCGGGTGGCGCTGGTTCGCGGTGCCCGGACAGTGGTCGCGGCGCAGGACCGCCGGCGAGCTCGTGGTCGCCGTCGTCATGGCGCTGCTGGCCGCCGGCACTCAGGACCTCCTCGGCAAGGACGGCTGGGCGCTCGTCGTGGTGGCCGTCGGCTCGGCCGTGCTGTCGCTGCTGCGGCGCAGGCTGCCCGCGACCGTGCTCGTCGTCACGTCGTTCCTCGCGCCGTTCGTCCCCGGCTTCCTGGCGCTGCTGATCCTGATCGGCTGGTCGGCGGGCCGCTACATCGCGGGCGCGGGGCGTGCCCTTGCCGCGTTCACCGCCGCCTACGTGCTGAACATGGCGGGCACCGTGGCCGAGGCCTGGGGCCAACAGCGCATGCTGACGGTCGTCTTCATATCGACCCTGTACTTCCTGGGCACGACGCTCGCGCCCGGACTCGCCAACCGCTACTGGACCCAGCGCCGGACCCTGCTGCACGCGCTCCAGGAGCGCAACGTCCAGCTGCTGCGGGAGCGGGCGATGGTCGTGGGGCAGGCGCGGATGCGGGAGCGGCAGCGGATCGCCCAGGACATGCACGACAGCCTCGGCCACCAGCTGGCGCTGATCTCCGTGCACACCGGCGCCTTGGAAGTGGACCCGAACCTGACCGACCGCCAGCGTGAGGCGGTGGCCGTGCTGCGGAACGCGTCCGTGGACGCCATGCACGAGCTGCGCGAGGTCGTCGGCATCCTGCGCGACGGTGTCGCGGCCCCGGACGAGGGGCCTGGTGCCCCGGTCGCGCCTCCGGGTGACGAGACGGGGCGGGCGGCTCGGGGGACCGCCGGCATCGAGGGGCTCGTCGCCGCAGCCCGGTCCGCCGGGACCACGATCGGTCTGACGCGGCACGGTGACGCCAAGGCGCTCGCACCGGCCGTCGACCACGCCGCGTACCGGATCGTCCAGGAAGGCCTGACGAACGCCTACAAGCACGCGCCGGGAGCCCCGATCTCCGTCGAAGTGCGCTACGAACCGGACGCGTTCGTCGTCGAGGTCCTCAACGAGGAGACCACCGACCGGCCGACCGGCGTCGTCAGCGGCGGGCAGGGCCTGACCGGGCTGCACGAGCGGGCCCGGCTGGTCGGCGGCATCGTCCACGCAGGCCCCGCGGACAGCGGTGGCTTCCGGGTCGCCGGCGTCCTGCCGTACGGGGCGGTGGAGGCCGTGCCGTACGTGGATCCCTTCGCCGACCCGGGCGTGGACCCGGACGAGGCGGGTCTGCTGAATCCGTACGCGGCTTCGTACACCGCTCCGCACGCCGCGCCTTTCGTCGATGCGGCCGACGACTTCCGGCAGCAGTCGAAGAAGGCCTCGCTCGGACACCGTGGTCGGGTCGCAGTCGGACCGTCCGACTGGACCGTGACCGAGCGGGAGCTGGCGATGGCGATGAAGGCGGGCAGGGGCAGGAGCACCGGAGGCGGGATAGCGATCGGGTGCGGGATCGCGTTCGCCGCGCTCGTGCTGCTGCTGGTGGCCG
Organism: Streptomyces sp. NPDC051921; assembly: GCF_040680975.1. Lineage (NCBI taxonomy): Bacteria > Bacillati > Actinomycetota > Actinomycetes > Kitasatosporales > Streptomycetaceae > Streptomyces > Streptomyces sp. NPDC051921. The sequence goes on along the minus strand of NZ_JBFAXU010000012.1, from coordinate 152,284 downwards.
GGGGCTTCGGCGTCTTCTTCATGATGAGCTCGGTGTCGAAGGGGATCATCGACCCCGCCGAGTACGACGCAGTCAAGGTGGGACAGAGCGAGCAGGAGGTGCGCGACCGGCTTCCTTCGGGTGACACGCTCGCCACGACCGGCCTGCACGGGAAGGGGCCCAAGGAGCCCGAAGGGTCCAAGTGCCTGGTCCTCATGAGCACGGAGATGGGGGACGACGTGGAGTCCGAGCCCGTTTTCCGGTTCTGCTTCAAGGACGGCAAGCTGATCGAGAAGAAGTCGTACGACGTCGTGCGCTAGCCGGCCCGTCGTACCGGGAGCCGTTGGGGAGTGGCCGTGACTGGGGCAGGAGCCGGGACCGGGGTCGGAGTGGGGACTCGGGCCGGGGAGGGGGCCGGGCAGCGGATCAGGGTGGTGATCGCCGACGACGAGCCCTTGATCAGGGCGGGGATCAGGATGATCCTCACCTCGGACGCGGAGATCGAGGTCGTCGCCGAGGCCGTGAACGGCCGCGAGGCGGTGGATCTGGCGCGCGCCCACGCCGCGGACGTGGTCCTGCTCGACATCCAGATGCCCGTGCTCGACGGCCTCTCCGCCCTGCCGGAGCTGCGGCGGGCAGCTCCGTCGACCCGGGTGATCGTGCTCACGACCTTCGGTGAGCGGGAGAACGTGCTGCGGGCGCTGGAGCACGGCGGTGCCGGCTTCCTCCTCAAGGACACGGCGCCGGCCGAGCTGATCCGGGCCGTCCGGGCCGCCGCCGCGGGCGACGCGTATCTCTCCCCCGCCGCCACCCGGCACGTGGTCGAGCAGCTCGCCTCCGGGCGGGAGGCGGCCCGCGCGGAGGAGGCGAGGTCCCGGCTGACCGCGCTCAGCGAGCGCGAGCGCGAGGTGCTGGCGCTGCTCGGGGAGGGCCTGTCCAACGCCGACGCGGGCCGGCGGCTGCACATGAGCGAGGCCACGGTGAAGACATACGTGAGCCGCATTCTGGCCAAGCTGGGCTGCGAGAACCGGGTGCAGGCGGCGCTGCTGGCCCGGGACGCGGGGTTGTAGGGGGCCGGTGGGGCCCGGCGGCCTCCGGGACCGGGGGCTGAGGCCGCGCGAGGGCCGGCGCAGGTCGGGCTGGGGCGTGCGGGGCTGGGGGGCCTGGGCTCGGCGGGGGGCCGAGGCGGGCCGGGGCTAGGGCTTCGGCCTGGGCCAGGAGTCCCCGATGGGGGCGGGGTGGCCGGCGTCGCCGGCGGCGTTGTATCGCAGGAGGTAGGTGGCGAAGGCGGCCAGGTCCTCGGCCGACCAGTCCTTGAGGCGTTCCTCGTACGCGGCGAGCCGGCTGGCCTGCGTGGAGGCGAGGACCTGCGTGCCCGCCTCGGTCGGGTGCAGCACCTGGACGCGGTGGTCGGTCGGGTCGGGCCGCCGCTCGACCAGCCCGAGCTTCTCCAGGGCGCCGATCTGGCGGCTGACCGTCGACTTGTCCAGCAGGTAATGGGCCGCGAGATCCGTGGCCCGGCAGCCCTGCTGGTCGTCGATGTGGGCGAGAAGCGTGTACGAGACCAGCGGCAGCTCCGGATGGAGCCGGGCCGCGGCCGCCCGCGCGCGGCGGGCGAAGGCCGTCAGTTCCCGCTGGATGATGTCGAGAGAGCTCTCCCGCGCGCCGCCGCTCATGGTGCGCTCCTTGCTGCCGCGGGACGGGCGCATGTGTCGCACCTTCCCTTTCGGTTGTATAGTACAACGGTTTTTTAGTTGTAAAAGCCAACCATGGAGGTTCAGGTGTCCACAGGACCGACCGTCAAGGGAGCACTGCGCCACGTCCTCGGGCACCTACTCACCCCGCTGCTCATGTGCGTCGGCATGGGCCTCGCGTACCTGGGCGCCTTCCACGCCCCCGAACCGCACGACCTGCGCGTCGACATCGTCGGGTCCGGACCGCAGGCCCAGGTCCTCGCCCAGACCCTCCAGGACAAGGGCGCCGGCGCCCTCGACGTCCGCACCGTCCCCGACCGCGCCACCGCCACCACCGCCCTGCACGACCGGTCCAGCTTCGGCGCGTACATCCCCGGCACCCCGACCGAGGCGGCCGCCGGGAACGCCGCCCGGCCCGAACTCCTCGTCGCCTCCGCCTCCTCCGACACCAGCGCCATGGCCGTCGAGAAGGTCTTCACCAAGGTCGCCGCCACCCAGGGGCACCCGCTCAAGGTCACCGACGTCGCCCCCGTCTCCCCCGGCGACCCCACCGGCCAGGGCGTCTTCTTCCTCCTCGTCGCCCTCAGCATCGGCTCCTACGCCTCCGTCGCCGTCATCGGCGGCGCCGGCGCCGTCCTGCCCATGCGGATCCGCGCCCTGCTCGCCGCCGGCATGTCCCTCCTCGTCAGCCTCATCGGCACCGCCTTCGCAGGACCCCTCTTCCACCTCGTCGACCACGGTCTCGGCGGCGTCTGGGCCATGTCCTGGCTGTACTGCGCCGGCATCCTGCTGATCGGCGTCGGACTCCACACCTTCCTCAAGCGCTGGACCACCCTCGGCGTGATGGTCCTGTTCGTGATGCTCAACTTCACCAGCTCCGGCGGCATCTACCGGCCCGAGCTCCAGCCCGGGTTCTTCGGCTCGCTGCACGCCTTCTGGAACGGCGCCGGCTTCGTCGAAGGCGTCCGCGACCACGTCTACTTCGACGGGCACGCCCTCGGCGGCAACATCCTCGTCCTGACCTTCTGGCTCCTCGCCGGCATCGTCCTGACCGTCACCGCCGGCCTCGCCGAGGCCCGTCGCCGCACACCGCCGACCACGACGACCGCCCCCGCCGCCCCCACCGCCCCGGCCAACGCCCCGGCGGACGCGGACGCAGACGCAGACGCGGAAGAGGAGATGGAAGAGGCGATCGGCGTCTGACACCCGCCTCTCCCCGGGACGCCCGACCACCCCGAAGAGTTGTCCACAGGGCGTTGTCCACAGGGGGAGACGGCTCGCAGCCCCGGCTGTACCGTCATGACCCGTCAGCGAAGTTGATGTTGGCGGAACAGCGAACGGCGGGGGAGGGCGTCCCATGGACGACATCACGACAGCGGTACCGGGACAGCGCGATCACACGACGGCGGACGGCGGCACGGCCCGCCTCCCGCACGTACCCGGCTTCGCCCCGCGCGCCGCAGAAGGAGCCACCGCCGCCGCCAAGCAGCGCGGCAAGCGCCTCCGGGACGACCTCCCCCGCGCCGCCCAGGCCCTGCTCACCCCGGCGCCCGACCGCCCCGACGCCGCCCGCGCCGTCGAGGAGTCCAACCGGGGCCGCGTGCCCGAGCTCACCCCCATCAGGGTCGGCCGCATGGCAGCCAGCCCCTTCGCGTTCCTCCGCGGCTCCGCCGGACTCATGGCCCACGACCTCGCCGGCTCCCCCGTCACCGGCATAGCCGCCCAGCTGTGCGGCGACGCGCACGCCGCCAACTTCGGCCTCTACGGCGACGCCCGAGGCCGGCTCGTCATCGACCTCAACGACTTCGACGAGACCGTCGTCGGCCCCTGGGAATGGGACCTCAAGCGGCTGGCCACCTCCCTCGTCCTCGCCGGACGCGAGGCCGGCGCCGACGAGGACACCTGCCGGGCCGCCGCCTTCGACACCGTCGGCGCCTACCGGCGCACCATGCGCCTGCTCGCCCGGCTTCCCGCCCTCGACGCCTGGAACGCCATCGCCGACGAGGAACTCGTCTCCCACACCGACGCCCGCGACCTCATAGGCACCCTCGAACGGGTCTCGGCGAAGGCCCGCAACAACACCAGCGCGCGCTTCGCCGCACGCTCCACCGAAGCCGTCCCCGAAGCCGAGGGCGGCGGGCGACGCTTCGTCGACGCACCGCCGGTGCTGCGACGCGTCCCCGACGCGGAAGCGGCAGCCGTCGCCGCCTCCCTCGGCCCCTACCTGGCGACCGTCTCCGAGGACCGACTGCCGCTGCTCGCCCGGTACGCCATCCACGACGTGGCCTTCCGCGTCGTCGGAACGGGCAGCGTCGGCACCCGCTCGTACGTGGTGCTGCTCCTCGACCACCGGGGCGAGCCGCTGGTCCTCCAGGTCAAGGAGGCCCGCCCCTCGGCGCTGCTGCCTCACCTGCCGGCCGTCGGCTTCACGACGCTCGACGCCGGGCACGAAGGGCGGCGCGTGGTGCTCGGGCAGAAGCGGATGCAGGTCGTCAGCGACATCCTGCTCGGCTGGACGACGGTCGAGGGCCGGCCCTTCCAGGTCCGGCAGTTCCGCAACCGCAAGGGAAGCGTCGACCCCGCCGCCCTCACGGCCGACCAGTTCGACGACTACGGCCGCATGACCGGCGCCCTGCTGGCCCGCGCTCACGCCCACAGCGCGGACCCGCGTCTGATCGCCGGCTACTGCGGCAAGAACGAGGAGCTCGACGAGGCCGTCGCGAACTTCGCCGTCGCCTACGCGGACCGCACCACGGCGGACCACACCGACCTCCTGTCGGCCATCCGCAGCGGCCGCATAGCGGCGGAACACGGGGTCTGACGCCGGGGGCGCGCCCCGGGAAGGCCCAAGGCCCGTTACCCGGGGCAGGGCACGGCTTCGTGAAGAAGCCGGGACATGGCTTGGTGAAGAAGGGGGAGGGGAGGAGGGGGAGGGGGGAGGGAGGGGGGAGCCCCCCCCGAGAGAGCCGTAGGCTGGGTGGCGACGAGCCGGAACGAGGACGTGGACGGGCGTGACGTGAGCGTGGACCAGAGCGAGCGGCCTGAGGCGCGGCTCGATCAGGCGGTGCGGGTGGCCGAGCAGGCTCTGATCGAGTTCGAGATCGCGGTCGAGACCTTCCGGGTCGAGGTGGAGAACTTCTCCCGGCTGCACCACCAGAAGCTCGGCCCGATGTACGCGCGGCTCGACGAGCTGGACGCGCAGATCGCGGAGGCCAAGGCGGCGCGCACCGGGGATCCCGAGGACCTGCGGCGGGCGCAGGAGGCGCGGGCGGCGGTCATGCCGATGCCCGGCGTCGAGGAGCTGTTCCACGACTGGGTCGACTCCGACGGGCTGTCCCCCGAGGCGGCGGCGATGCTGACGGACCGGTCGGTGCAGCCGCCGAAGCGGGTGCGGCCGTCCGACGAGGTCCGCAAGCTGTACCGGGACCTGGCGCGCAAGGCGCATCCGGATCTGGCGCGGGACGAGGACGAGCGTGCGCGGCGCGAGGAGTTCATCACGCGGGTGAACGCGGCCTACGCCCGTGGGGACGAGGGTCTGCTGCGGGAGCTGTCCGAGGAGTGGGCGGCCGGGCCGGTGCCGGAGGTGCGGCTCAGCGAGAGCGAGGAGCTGTACGCGCGTCTTGAGTGGCTGGCACAGCGCAAGGAGATGCTGTCGTTGGTCGCGCGGGAGCTGGAGGAGAGCGCGATCGGCGCGATGCTGCGGATGGCGCCGGACGATCCCGATCGGCTGCTGGAGGAGATCGCGGAGCAGTTGCTCGCGCAGGTCGCCGAGCGTGAGGCGGAGCTCGGCGGGCTCGTCGACTAGGTCGGGTGCAGTAGTTTCGACGGTGTGCGCCTGTGAGTGGCGCGGAGTTTTCAGAGAGAAGGCCAGGTCCATGAATTTCGCCCCGCTGCCGTCCGTCGACGCGGCTTCCGTGCCGGCTGATGCTCTGGTGCTGGACGTGCGTGAGGACAACGAGTGGGCGGCGGGTCATGTCGAGGGCGCGCTGCACGTTCCGATGAGTGATTTCGTGGCGCGGTTCGGTGAGGTGACCGAGGCCGTGGCCGATGGGCGGCGGGCGTTCGTGATGTGCCGGGTGGGGGGCCGTTCGGCGCAGGTCACGCAGTACCTGGTGCAGCAGGGCATCGACGCGGTGAACGTCGACGGCGGCATGCTGGCCTGGGAGGGTGCCGGCCGTCCGATGGTGACGGACGGCGGCGGCTCCGCTTTCGTCCTGTAGGGCCTGTCCGGTTCGGGCTGGTCAGGCGAGGGGGTGGGCGGCCAGGAGGTCGCCCAGTTCTTCCTCGTGCAGGGCTGCGGGGCCGAGGGACAGTTCCAGGTGTTTGGCCCAGGCGTGGTAGCGGTGCAGGGGGTAGTCGGTGTCGGCGCCGAAGCCTCCGTGGAGGTGTTGGGCGGTCTGGACGACGCGGCGGACGCCCTCCGCGGCCCAGATCTTGGCGACGGAGATGTCTCCGGCGGCGGGGAGTGCTCCGGTGGCGTCGGTGGTGATGCGCCAGGCGGCCTGCCAGAGGGTGACTTCCATGGCGCGTAGGTCGATGTAGCGGTCGGCGGCCTGGACGGCGACGGCCTGGAAGGTGGCCACGGGGTGGCCGAACTGTTGCCTCTTGCCGGTGTACTGGCTGGTCATGGCGAGGACCTGTTCGCCGAGGCCGAGGGCGAGGGCGCAGGTTCCGGTGGCGAGGAGGGCGTGGAGTCGTTCCCAGGCGCCTTCGGTGTCGATGACGTCGGTGGGGTCGAGGTGGACGTCGTCCAGGTGGAGTTCGGCGAGGAGTTCGCCGTGGGTGGCGTACTGGTCGGCGAGGGTGAGTCCGGCGTGGGTGCGGGGCAGCAGGGCGAGGACGGTGCGGCCGTCGGGGGTGTGTGCGGGGACGGCGATGCGGTCGGCCTGGTGGGCCCAGGGGACGGCGCTGGTGTGGCCGTCGAGGGTCCAGCCGGTGGGGTCGTGGCGGGCGGTGACGGCGAGGGGTGCCGGGTCGTGGCCGGTGCGGCCCTGGGCGGCGGCGGTGAGGACGAGTTCGCCGCGGGCGACGCGGGGGAGCAGGGCGTCGGCGGTGGCGGCGGGGGCGTGGTGCTGGAGGGTGAGCGCGACGGCGCACGTTTCGAGGAGGGGCACGCGGGCGAGGGCTCGGGCGGATTCGCGCAGGACGAGGCACAGCGCGATGGGGTCGAGTCCGGAGCCGCCGTGGGCGGGGTCGAGGACGAGGCCGAGCAGGTCGGTGTCGGCGAGGCGGGCCCAGAGGGCGCGGTCGAAGTCGTCGGCGACCGCGCCCGGGGTGAGGGCGGGGCTGGGTACGGCGTCGGGTGCGACGTCGGCGAAGACGGCCTTGGCCGTTTCGGCGGCTGCCTGCTGCTCTTCGGTGAAGGTGAAGTCCACTGTCCTGTCCCTTCCGGCCGTGCCCCGCTGCCATCTGACGGATCGTCAAGATAGAACAGGTTCTAGCGGAAGGGAATGGGCGGGCCGCAGCGGTCAGCGGTCGAAGTCGAGCTCGACCTCCGGTGTGGCGGGGTGGGACTGGCAGGCCAGGACGTAGCCGGCGTCGGTCTCCTCGGGCTCCAGGGCGAAGTTGCGGTCCATGCGGACCTCGCCGGAGACGAGGAAGGCGCGGCAGGTGCCGCACACGCCGCCCTTGCAGGCGTACGGGGCGTCCGCCCGGGCGCGCAGCACGGTGTCGAGGAGCGTCTCGCCGCGCTGGACGGGCCAGTTGCCGGACCGGCCGTGCAGGGTCGCGGTGAGCGTCGCCTGCGCGGGGGCGTCCGCGGCGGCGGCCGGTGCGGGGGCGGAGCCGTCGTCGACGTGGAAGATCTCCTGGTGGACGCGGGCACGGTCGACGCCGAGGCCGCGCAGAGCCTGTTCGGCGCTCTGCACCAGGCCGAAGGGTCCGCACAGGAACCAGCCGTCGATCTCTCCGACGGGGAGCAGTGCGGGGAGCAGTGCGGTGAGCCGTTCCGCGTCGAGCCGTCCGGAGGGGAGTCCGGCCTGCTGTTCCTCGCGGGAGAGGACGGTGATCAGCTGGAAGCGGTCCGGGTGGCGGTCCTTGAGGTCGGCGACCTCGTCGAGGAACATCGTGGAGGCCGCGGTGCGGTCGCTGCGGACGAGGCAGAACCGGGCCTCGGGCTCCCGGGCGAGCAGGGTGGCGGCCATCGACAGGACCGGGGTGATGCCGCTGCCGCCGACCACGGCCGCGAAGTGTCCGGGGCGGGGGTCGAGGACGAAGCGGCCCATGGGTTCCATGACCTCGACGAGGTCGCCGACGGCGAGCTCCTTGAGGGCGTAGGTGGAGAACTCGCCGCCATCGACGTGCCGGATGCCGACGCGCAGGACCGGGCTCTCGCCCTCGGCGGCGGCCGGGGCGCAGATCGAGTACGTGCGGCGGATCTCCGCGCCGCCGGGCGCGGTGCGGCGCAGGGCGAGGTGCTGGCCGGGGGTGTGCCGGTAGGCGTCGACGAGTTCGGACGGGACCGCGAAGGTGACGGCCACGGAGTCGTCGGTGAGCTGCTCGACCTCGCTCACGCGGAGCGGATGGAACCCGGCCCGTCCGGGGCTCTGGGACGGCATCTACAACTCCTTGAAGTGGTCGAACGGTTCGCGGCAGGACGTGCAGCGGCGCAGTGCCTTGCACGCGGTGGAGGAGAAGCGGCTGAGCAGTTCGGTGTCGGTGGAGCCGCAGTGGGGGCAGCGGATCGCCAGTGTGAGCGGCACGGGTCCGTCGGCCGGGCCCTGGGGGCGGGGCGGTGCGATACCGAACTCGGCGAGCTTGCGGCGGCCTTCGGCGGTGATGTCGTCGGTCGACCAGGCGGGGCTGAGGACGGTGACGACGGAGACCTCGGGTATGCCGTGGGCGTGGAGGGCGTGCTCGATGTCGGAGGACATCGCCTCGATCGCCGGGCAGCCGGTGTAGGTGGGGGTGAGTTCGACCTCGACGCGGCCGGGGCCGTGGACGTGGACGCCGCGCACGACGCCGAGTTCGGCGAGGGTGAGGACGGGCATCTCGGGGTCGAGGACGGCGCCGGCGATCCGGGCGAGTTCCTCTTCGAGGGCGGTCGGGGTGGTGGTCACCATGACGCCCCCGGGTGGCTGCGGTGCAGGTGCTGCATCTCGGCGAGCATGCGGCCGAAGGACTCGGTGTGGAGGCCCTGGCGGCCGGCGCCGGCGCTCCAGGCGCCGGTGCGCGGTCCGGAGGGGACGGTGAGTGTGGCCTTGCCGAGGACGGTGGTCACGGAGTCGAGCCAGGCGCGGTCCATGGCCTCGGTGTCGAGGTCGAGGCCGTCGAGGGGCTGGAACAGCTCGCCGGTGTAGCGCCACAGGGCGTCGCAGGCCTGCTGCATGCGCCGGTGGCTCTCCTCGGTGCCGTCGCCGAGGCGCAGGGTCCAGTGCTCGGCGTGGTCCTGGTGGTAGGCGACTTCCTTGACGGCCTTGCCGGCGAGACCGGCGAGCGGGCCGTCGGTGGCGGCCAGCTGCCCGTACAGGAGGTGCTGGTAGGTGGAGAAGTAGAGCTGCCGGGCGATGGTGTGGGCGAAGTCGCCGTTGGGCTGCTCGACGAGCTGGCAGTTGAGGAAGGCGCGTTCCTCGCGGAGGTAGGCCAGTTCGTCCTCGTCGCCGACGAGGGAGAGCAGGACGCGGGCCTGGCCGAGGAGGTCGAGCGCGATGTTGGCGAGGGCGACCTCCTCTTCGAGGACGGGGGCGCTGCCGGCCCACTCCCCCAGGCGTTGGGCGAGGACGAGGGCGTCGTCGCCGAGGGCGAGCGTCGCGGCCGGGACGGCGGTCGTGGTCGGGCCGGTCACAGGTGCTTCACCCCGTCCGGGATCTCGTAGAAGGTCGGGTGGCGGTAGGGCTTGTCCGCGGACGGCTCGAAGAAGGGGTCCTTCTCGTCGGGAGAGGAGGCGGTGATCGCGGCGGAGGGGACGACCCAGATCGACACGCCTTCGTTGCGCCGGGTGTAGAGGTCGCGGGCGTTGCGCAGGGCCATCTCGGCGTCCGGGGCGTGCAGGCTGCCGGCGTGGGTGTGGGACAGTCCGCGGCGCGAGCGCACGAACACCTCCCACAGCGGCCATCCGTCGGTGGTCATGCGCGTGCCTCCCCGTTCTCGTGCTGTCCGCCGTTCTGCCCGGCGTGCTTGTCCGCGTAGGCCGCGGCGGCGTCCCTGACCCAGGCGCCGTCCTCGTGCGCCTGGCGGCGCTTGGTGAGCCGCTGCTCGTTGCAGGGGCCGTTGCCCTTGAGGACGTCCCAGAACTCGGCCCAGTCGATGGGGCCGAAGTCGTAGTGCCCGCGCTCCTCGTTCCACTTCAGGTCGGGGTCGGGGAGGGTGAGGCCGAGGCTCTCGGCCTGCGGGACGGCGATGTCGACGAAGCGCTGGCGCAGCTCGTCGTTGGAGTGGCGCTTGATCTTCCACGCCATCGCCTGGGCGGAGTGGGTCGACTCGTCGTCCGGCGGGCCGAACATCATCAGCGACGGCCACCACCAGCGGTCCACCGCGTCCTGGGCCATGGCGTGCTGGGCCTCGGTGCCGCGGGAGAGGGCGAGCAGCGCCTCGTACCCCTGGCGCTGGTGGAAGGACTCCTCCTTGCAGACCCGGACCATCGCCCGGGCGTAGGGCCCGTAGGAGCAGCGGCAGAGGGGGACCTGGTTGGTGATGGCGGCGCCGTCGACGAGCCAGCCGATCGCGCCGACGTCGGCCCAGGTCAGCGTGGGGTAGTTGAAGATCGAGGAGTACTTCTGGCGACCGGAGTGGAGCTTGTCGAGGAGCTCGTCGCGGCTGGCGCCGAGGGTCTCGGCCGCGCTGTACAGATAGAGCCCGTGGCCGGCCTCGTCCTGGACCTTGGCCATGAGGATCGCCTTGCGCCGCAGGCTGGGCGCGCGGGTGATCCAGTTGGCCTCCGGCTGCATGCCGATGATCTCGGAGTGGGCGTGCTGCGCGATCTGGCGGATCAGGCCGGCCCGGTAGGGCTCCGGCATCCAGTCGCGGGGCTCGATGCGCTCCTCGGCGGCCACGGCGGCGTCGAACACCGCTTCGAGGGCGGCCTGGGTCGCCGTCGAACCCGCTGTCCCTGTCGTCTCTGCCGTGCCTGTGGTCATCGGACCCCCTACCGACCGATCGTTCGGTTGAATGACTTCAATGGTCGTTCGGCGGCCCGTATGGTGTCAACCTCTGTGGATAACTGCTTGGGCAGATCGGGAGCGGGGCGCGATGGAGTCGTACGAGGGTGAGGGGGCCGGGGGCGCCGGTGACGCCGGGTCCGGGCCGGCCCCCGGCCCCGAGATAACCGCCGGTGCCGACGGGGACGCCCGAGCCGACGCGGACGCCCGAGTCGACGTGGGCTCCCGAGCCGACGCGGGTGCCCGGTCCGTCTCAGGCTCCATTGCTGCCTCGGACTCCAGTGCCGCCTCGGACTCCATTGCCGCGTCGGACTCCAGCGCTGACGGCGGCCCCCGGTCCGCCTCCGGCTCCGGCGGCGCCGCCTTGGTCTCCGGCATCGATGCGGGCTCCAGCGCCGACGCCGGCTCCAGCGCCGCGTCGGACTCCAGCGCCGCGTCGGACTCCAGCGCCGAGGCGGGCTCCGCTGCCGCGTCGGGTTCCGTGGCCGCCGGTGACGCCGCGTCCGGCCCCGGACGGCCCGGGACGGCCCCGGCGGGTATCGCTGCGCTCTCCCTGCCCTACCAGGTGGTCGCGGCGGTCGCCCTCGCCGTCGTCGGCGTCTTCGCCTGCGTCCACCTCGCGATGGTCTTCCTGCACGTCGCGCCCTCGAACACGCTGACCAAGCAGCACGGCGAGGCCGTCGACGACTGGGTCTACCCCGAGTTCGAGCAGAACTGGAAGCTCTTCGCCCCCAACCCGCTCCAGCAGAACATCTCCGTCGAGGTCCGCGCGGAGATCGCCGCGGCTGACGGCACCCGCCGGACCACCGACTGGATCGACCTGTCCGCCCAGGACACGGAGCGGATCCGCGGCAGCCTCCTGCCCAGCCACACCGAGCAGAACGAGCTGCGCCGGGCCTGGGACTTCTACCTCAACTCGCACACCGACGACCACCGCCCCAACGGGCTGCGAGGCGAGCTCTCCGAGTCGTACCTGCGGCGGATCGTGATGCTGCGCCTCGACGACGAGGAGCTCGGCGGGACGGTCAAGAAGATCCAGCTGCGCTCCGCCACCCGGTCGGTGGCGGCCCCCGCGTGGAGCACCGAGAAGACCGACACGGAGCCGGCCTTCCGTACGTATCCGTGGTGGCGGGTCACCGCCGCCGACCGGCCCGCCGGGGCCACCGTGGAGGCGGCCCGATGAGCCAGGACCCCGCTGCCGGGCGGAACCGCGTCCCCTTCGACAGGCGGCTCGCCGGCGCCGTGCAGAAGGTCACGGCGAACGCCCTCGGCCCGTACCAGACGGCGATCGTCCGGATCGGCTTCTCCCTCACCTGGCTGCTGTTCCTGCTGCGCGAGTGGCCGCACCGGCTGGAGCTGTACGGCCCCGACGGCCCGTGGTCGTGGGAGATGGGCCGACGGCTGATCGCCGACAACCGCGCTTTCACCGCGCTGATGTGGTCCGACGGGCGGCTCTGGTTCGAGGTCGTCTACGGCCTCGCCGTGCTCTCCGCCGTCCTGCTGCTGCTCGGCTGGCACACCCGGGCCGTGTCGGCGGTCTTCATGGCCGGGGTGCTGTCGCTGCAGAACCGCTCCATCTTCATGGGCGACGGCGGCGACAACGTGGTCCACCTGATGGCGCTCTACCTCGTCCTCACCCGCTGCGGGCAGGTCTGGTCCCTCGACGCCCGGCGGGCGGCCCGCGGCCGCGGCGACGACGGGCCCGTCGGTCCACTGCTGTGGACGGTGCTCGGCGGCTTCCTGATGGCCGCCACGTACTTCTCCGGCGCCACCGGGGAGTGGTGGCTGCTGGTGCTGCTGTGGGTGCTGTGGCTGGGGCAGGGACTGTGGTGGCTGGTGTGCCGCTACGCCGCCGACGAGCCGCGTGTCCTCCTCGACGTCCTGGCCAACCTCGCCCACAACGCCACCCTCGTCGTGATCATGGCCGAGGTCTGTCTGATCTACGCCACCGCCGGCTGGTACAAGATCCAGGGATCCCGCTGGCAGGACGGCACCGCGCTCTACTACCCGCTCAAGCTGGACTACTTCTCCCCCTGGCCCGCCCTCTCCGACCTGCTCGGGTCGAGCGGGACCATGGTGCTGCTGCTGACCTACGGCACCGTGATCGTGCAGGTCGCCTTCCCCTTCACGCTCTTCCACCGCAAGGTCAAGAACGTGCTGCTCGGGCTGATGATGCTGGAGCACGCGGGCATCGCGCTGCTGCTCGGGCTGCCGTTCTTCTCGCTCGCGATGATCGCCGCCGACGCCGTCTTCCTGCCCACCGTGTTCCTGGTGTGGCTGGGTGCGCGGGTCGCCCGCGGCCGGGATCGACTGCTCGGCCGGGACCGGGACCGGGGTGCGGAGGAAGCGGTGGGGTTGAGCCGTTCGGGTGAGGAGCCGGGCCCCCGTACCCTCGTCGGGTGAGCACCACCGAAGAAGAGCCCGGCCCCGTCGAGGGCGGCGAGCCGATCCAGTACGACGAGGGGTACGGCCCCGAGATCGGCGTCGGGCCGCACCCGGAGCCCTGGCCGGACGACGAGCGCTACGACCCCGAGCTGCTGGCCGGCGGCGACCGGCGCAACGTCGTCGACCGGTACCGGTACTGGACGCGCGAGGCGGTCGTCGCGGACCTGGACACCCGCCGCCACGACTTCCACGTGGCCGTGGAGAACTGGGGCCACGACTTCAACATCGGTTCGGTGGTGCGGACGGCCAACGCCTTCCTGGCCAAGGAGATCCACATCGTGGGCCGACGGCGCTGGAACCGGCGCGGCGCGATGGTCACCGACCGCTACCAGCACGTGCGCCACCACCCCGACACGGAGGCGCTGACCGCCTGGGCGGCGGCCGAGGACCTGCCGATCATCGGCATCGACAACCTGCCGGGCGCGGTGCCGCTGGAGCGGACCGTGCTGCCGCGCCGCTGTGTGCTGCTCTTCGGGCAGGAGGGGCCGGGCCTCACCGAGGAGGCCCGGAAGCACGCGGCGATGGTCTGCTCGATCGCCCAGTTCGGCTCGACCCGGTCGATCAACGCGGGTGCCGCGGCGGCGATCGCCATGCACGCCTGGGTGCAGCGCTACGCGGAGATCACCCAGGACTGACCGTCCTCGGTGCCGGACACCTGTCCGGCACCGAGGACGGCGCGTCCGCGTCAGGCCTGGCGGCGGACCTCCACCACCCGGAAGCGGTTGGAGACGAAGGCGCCGTCGCACAGCGCCGCGTTCGCCGCCGGGTTGCCGCCCGAGCCGTGGAAGTCGGAGAACGCGGCCGTCTGGTTCACGTAGACCCCGCCCGTCAGGTTCAGCGAGAGCTGCGCCGACTCCTCCAGGCACACCTCCTCGACGGCCCGCTCGGTGTCGGCCGAGGTCGTGTACGCGCCGACCGTCATCGCGCCCTTCTCGCGGACCGTGCGCCGCAGCAGCTCCAGGGCGGCCTCGGTCGAGTCGACCGAGACGGCGAAGGAGACCGGGCCGAAGCACTCCGAGAAGTACGCCGCCTCCGCATCGGGCTTCGAGCCGTCGAGCTTCACGATGACCGGGGTGCGCACGACGGCGTCCGGGAACTCCGGGTTCTCGACCTCGCGGGAGGCCAGCGCCACCTCGCCGAGGCCCGCCGCGGCCTCCAGACGCGCCTTCACGTCCGGGTTGACCAGGGCGCCGAGCAGCGCGTTCGCCCGGGCGTCGTCGCCGAGCAGGCCGCCGACCGAGGCCGCCAGGTCGGCGGTCACCTCGTCGTACGACTTGGGGCCCTGGTCGGTGGCGATGCCGTCGCGGGGGATGAGCAGGTTCTGCGGGGTGGTGCACATCTGGCCGCTGTACAGGGACAGCGAGAAGGCCAGGTTGGACAGCATGCCCTTGTAGTCGTCGGTGGAGTCGACGACGACCGTGTTGACGCCGGCCTTCTCCGTGTAGACCTGGGCCTGGCGGGCGTTGGCCTCCAGCCAGTCGCCGAAGGCGGTCGAGCCGGTGTAGTCGATGATCTTGATCTCGGGGCGGACCGCCAGGGTCTTGGCGATGCCCTCGCCCGGCCGCTCGGCGGCCAGCGCGACCAGATTGGGGTCGAAGCCGGCCTCGGCGAGGACCTCGCGGGCGACCTGGACGGTCAGGGCCAGCGGGAGCACCGCGCGCGGGTGCGGCTTGACCAGGATCGGGTTGCCGGTGGCGAGGGAGGCGAACAGGCCCGGGTACCCGTTCCAGGTCGGGAAGGTGTTGCAACCGATGACCAGGGCGATGCCGCGGCCGACCGCGGTGAACTCCTTGCTGAGCTCCAGCGGGTCCCGCTTGCCCTGGGGCTTGGACCAGGCGGCGCGGCCGGCCGGGGTCCGGGTCTGCTCCTCGAACGCGTACGCCACGGCCTCCAGGCCGCGGT
The DNA here is from genome assembly GCF_040680975.1 of Streptomyces sp. NPDC051921. Taxonomy (NCBI): domain Bacteria; kingdom Bacillati; phylum Actinomycetota; class Actinomycetes; order Kitasatosporales; family Streptomycetaceae; genus Streptomyces; species Streptomyces sp. NPDC051921. The sequence continues at coordinate 137,169 of NZ_JBFAXU010000012.1, read as the reverse complement.
CCTGCGCGTGCGGGCCGCCGGCCTGGAAGGCCATCATGAAGGCCTGGCCGCTGGTGTGCATGACGGCGTGCGCGAACTCGTGGGTGCGGTCGGAGATCCGGCCGAGGATCTCCAGGCACACCAGGGCGCGAACCTCGGGGCCGGCCTCACGCCAGGCCGCCATGCCGGCGCGCATCGCGGGGAGCAGGACGTCGATGTCGGCGTGCGGATACTCGATGCCGAGCTCCGGGCCGTAGGGAGAGGTCTCGCCGGGGACCCATCCGTCGGTGCCGGGCTGGTCGAGCTCGAAGCGGCGGCCGAGCAGCTCCTTGTAGGCGGAGAGGCCGGCGGCGGCGTCCAGCGAGCCGTTCTCCCCGTACGCCTTGGGGTGCTCCGGGTACGGAGACCAGTAGGCGCGGGTGCGGATGGTGGCGAGGGCCTGATCGAGCGTGGACCGGTGCTTCTCGGCCAGACGGTCGGTGGTCAGCTGAGCGGTGGCCATGGGTGGACCAACTCCTCGTCGAGCTGGGCAGGGAGACGCGTACGGAGTTAGAGTAACCGAACGATCGGTCGGGACAAGGGGGTCCGGCGATCCTGTGGAAAACCCATCGGGGAGGATCACTCCTATGAGCGCCAACACGACCGTCCAGGGGAGCGACGCGGTGTCGGCCGACGGAGCCGGGCCGATCGATCCGACCGGCACCGTCGCCGTCGTCGGCACGGGCACCATGGGCCAGGGGATCGCCCAGGTCGCCCTCGTCGCGGGCCATCCCGTACGCCTCTACGACAGCGCGCCAGGCCGCGCCGAGGAGGCGGTGAGCGCCGTCGCGGGCCGCCTGGACCGGCTGGTCGAGAAGGGCAGGCTGGGCCCGGAGGAGCGGGACGCGGCGGTCGCCCGGCTGCACGCGGCGGGCGAGCTCGCCGAGCTCGCGGACGCCGCGCTCGTCGTCGAGGCGATCGTCGAGCACCTGCCCGTCAAGCAGCGTCTCTTCGCCGATCTCGAAGAGATCGTCGGCGCGGACACCGTGCTCGCCACCAACACCTCCTCCCTGTCCGTGACCGCCATCGCGGGAGGGCTGAAGCGGCCCGGCCGCTTCGTCGGACTGCACTTCTTCAACCCGGCTCCGCTGCTGCCGCTGGTCGAGGTCGTCAGCGGCTTCGCCACCGACCCGGACGCCGCCACGCGCACGTACGAGACGGCGAAGCGCTGGGGCAAGACGCCGGTGCGCTGCACCGACACCCCCGGGTTCATCGTCAACCGGGTCGCCCGCCCCTTCTACGCGGAGGCGCTGCGGATCTACGAGGAGGGCGTCGCCGACCCCGCCACCATCGACGCGGCCCTGCGCGAGTCGGGCGGCTTCCGGATGGGCCCGTTCGAGCTCACCGACCTCATCGGCCAGGACGTCAACGAGGCCGTGACCCGTTCGGTGTGGGAGTCCTTCCACCAGGACCCCAAGTTCACCCCCTCGCTGGCGCAGCGGCGGCTCGTCGAGTCCGGGCGGCTCGGCCGCAAGTCGGGGCACGGCTGGTACTCGTACGCGGAGGGCGCCCGGCGTCCCGAGCCGCACACCGCCGCCCCGGCGAAGGCACCGGGGACGATCACCGTCCGCGGCGGCCTCGGGCCCGCCCAGCCGCTGGTCGACCTCGTCGAGCAGGCCGGGATCACCGTGCGCCGCAAGGGCGGCACCGGGTACATCGCGCTGCCGGGCGGCGGCCGGCTGCACCTCGCGGACGGCGAGACGTCCTTCGAGTTCCTGAACGACGAGGTCGTCTACTTCGACCTCGCGCTCGACTACGCGCGGGCGAGCCGGATCGTTCTGTCCACCGGCAGGCGCACCTCCGAGGAGACGCTGGCGGAGGCCGTGGGGCTCTTCCAGGCGCTCGGCAAGCAGGTGTCCGTGATCGGGGACACCCCGGGCATGATCGTCGCCCGTACGGTCGCGATGCTCGCCGACATCGCCGCCGACGCCGTCGACCGGGGCGTCGCCTCCGCCGAGGACGTGGACACGGCGATGCGGCTCGGCGTCAACTACCCCGTGGGACCGCTGGAGTGGGCCGAGAGCATCGGCTACGCCGGGGTGCGCGACCTGCTCGGCAACCTGCACGAGCGCTACCCCACCGGCCGCTACGCCCCCTCCCTCGCCCTCGCGCGCCGGGGCTACGACGAAGAGGCCGCAGAGGCGGAGGAGAAGAGATGACCACCGCGCGACGCGACACCTACACCCCCGAGACGCTGCTCCACGTCGCCGTCCGGGTCTTCAACGAGCGCGGCTACGACGGCACCTCCATGGAGCACCTGTCCAAGGCGGCCGGCATCTCCAAGTCGTCGATCTACCACCACGTGGCCGGCAAGGAGGAGCTGCTGCACCGGGCCGTCAGCCGGGCGCTCGACGGGCTCTTCGCGATCCTCGACGAGCCGGCGGCCGCCCGTGGCCGGGCCGTCGAGCGGGTCGAGTACGTCACCCGGCGCACCGTCGAGGTGCTGATCGAGGAGCTGCCGTACGTGACGTTGCTGCTGCGCGTGCGGGGCAACACGACGACCGAGCGGTGGGCCATGGAGCGGCGCCGCGAGTTCGACCACCGGGTCGCCGAGCTCCTGAAGGCGGCGGCGGCCGAAGGTGACCTGCGTGCGGACGTGGACATCCGGCTCGCCACCCGACTGCTCTTCGGCATGATCAACTCGCTGGTGGAGTGGTACCGGCCCCAGCACGACTCCGCGGCGGAGCGCGACCAGCTCGCGGACACCGTCGTCCACCTCGCCTTCGACGGGCTGCGGACGGCTTCCTGAGGCCGCTCGGCCCGCCCCGCCGCCTCTCCCCGCCGGCCTCCGCCGGACTTCGCCCGCCCGGGGCCTCCCGGGCGGGCGCTTCGGCGTTCGAGGGCCTGTCCCGTCCGTCCGGGCGGCGCCACTCGCCCCCTCCGCCCCTGTCCTCCCGGCCGCATCCGTCCGCCCGCACGGCGCACCCGTCCCTGCGGGTCCCCACGGCTCCGGCGCCCGACAGGCAGCCCTCGCAGCCCGGCAGGCCACCCGCAGGCAGCCCCCGGCAGCCCGGCAGGTGGCCCGCAGGCATCCCCCGGCAGCCCGGCAGGTGGCCCGTCAGTCCAGGCGGTCCGGGTACGGGTCCAGGTCCGTCTCCTCGAAGACCAGCAGGGTGCGGGTCGAGAGCACCTCGGGTATGGACTGGAGCCGGGTGAGCACCAGCTCGCGCAGGGTCCGGTTGTCCGGGGTGTGCACGAGGAGCAGGACGTCGAAGTCGCCGCTGACCAGTGCGATGTGTGCGGCGCCGGGCAGCGCCTGGAGCTGTGCGCGCACGGTGCGCCACGAGTTCTGGACGATCTTGAGGGTGATGTAGGCGGAGGCGCCGTGGCCCGCCCGCTCGTGGTTGACGCGGGCGCCGAAGCCCCGGATCACCCCGTCGTCGATGAGCCGGTTGATGCGCGCGTACGCGTTGGCGCGGGACACGTGGACCCGCTCGGCCACGGAGCGCACCGAGGCGCGGCCGTCGGTCTGGAGCAGCCGCAGGATGTCGCGGTCGATCGCGTCCAGCGGGCGGGCCGGCGGCATCGGGGAGAGCATGGCAGGGGCGGCGCCGGGGGGCGCGTTCAAGGACTCGCCGTGCGCCTGCTCCTCGACGTCGGCCATTTGTTCATCCGCCATGTCCCCCCGCCTCTCTCCGTTGGACGACCTGCACCCATCCCAAGCTGTGGAGAACCGTTTGTCCACAGGCTGGAGGTGCCTGTAGCCAAAATGCCTCCACGACCGAACAATCGGTAGGTGAGGCGCGCCACATTCCGCGCCACCCGACTTCGGGTCTTATGCCCGCTCCCACGAGGAGGTGGACTCGTTGCAACAGCGCAGTTCGACAGTCCAAGAGCCCCCCGGTGCCGCCCGCGCCTACCGGCCCACGCCGCCGCCGGCCTGGCAGCCCCGCACCGACCCGACTCCGCTGCTGCCGGACGCCGAGCCGCTGCGCGTGCTCGGCACCGACGCCGTGGCCGACGCCGACCCCGAGCTGCTCCGCCGGCTCTACCGGGAGCTCGTCCGCGGCCGTCGGTACAACGCGCAGGCGACCGCCCTCACCAAGCAGGGCCGGCTCGCCGTCTACCCCTCCACGACCGGCCAGGAGGCCTGCGAGGTCGCCGCGGCGCTGGCCCTGGAGGAGCGGGACTGGCTCTTCCCCTCGTACCGGGACACCCTGGCCGCCGTCGCCCGCGGGCTCGACCCCGTCCAGGCCCTCACCCTGCTGCGCGGCGACTGGCACACCGGCTACGACCCGCGCGAGCACCGCATAGCCCCGCTGAGCACCCCGCTCGCCACCCAGCTCCCCCACGCCGTGGGCCTGGCCCACGCCGCCCGGCTCAAGGGCGACGACGTGGTGGCGCTCGCCATGGTCGGCGACGGCGGCACCAGCGAGGGCGACTTCCACGAGGCGCTGAACTTCGCCGCCGTGTGGCAGGCCCCCGTCGTCTTCCTCGTGCAGAACAACGGTTTCGCGATCTCCGTGCCGCTCGCCAAGCAGACCGCGGCCCCGTCCCTCGCCCACAAGGGCGTCGGCTACGGGATGCCCGGCCGGCTCGTCGACGGCAACGACGCGGTCGCCGTCCACCAGGTCCTGACCGAGGCCGTCGCCCGCGCCCGGCGCGGCGGCGGACCCACCCTCGTCGAGGCGATCACCTACCGGATCGACGCCCACACCAACGCCGACGACGCCACCCGCTACCGCGGCGACAGCGAGGTCGAGACGTGGCGGGCGCACGACCCGATCCTGATCCTGGAGCGGGAGCTCACGGAGCGCGGACTCCTCGACGAGGACGCCCGCCGCGCCGCGGCCGACGACGCCGAGACGATGGCGGCGCGGCTGCGCGAGAGCATGAACGCCGACCCGGTGCTCGACCCGATGGACCTCTTCGCCCACGTGTACGCCGAGAAGACCGCGCAGCTGCGCGAGCAGGCGGAGCAGCTGCGGGCGGAGCTCGACGCCGAGAGCGAGGCGGGATGACCACCCACGCGACAGCGCGGCCGGCCGCGAAGAAGGCGGCCAAGCCCGCCACCATGGCCCAGGCGCTCCAGCGCGCCATGCGGGACGCCATGGCCGAGGACCCCACCGTCCACGTGATGGGCGAGGACGTCGGCACCCTCGGCGGCGTCTTCCGCGTCACCGACGGCCTCGCGAAGGAGTTCGGCGAGGACCGCTGCACCGACACGCCGCTGGCCGAGGCGGGCATCCTCGGCACGGCCGTCGGCATGGCCATGTACGGGCTGCGGCCGGTCGTCGAGATGCAGTTCGACGCCTTCGCCTACCCGGCGTTCGAGCAGCTCATCAGTCACGTCTCCCGGATGCGCAACCGCACCCGGGGCGCGATGCCGATGCCGATCGTGGTCCGCGTGCCGTACGGCGGCGGGATCGGCGGCGTCGAGCACCACAGTGACTCCTCCGAGGCGTACTACATGGCGACGCCCGGCCTGCACGTCGTCACCCCGGCGACCGTCGAGGACGCCTACGGGCTGCTGCGGGCGGCCATCGCCTCCGACGACCCCGTGGTCTTCCTGGAGCCCAAGCGGCTCTACTGGTCGAAGTCCGACTGGTCGCCCGAGGCTCCGACGGCCGTCGAGCCGATCGGCAAGGCGGTCGTGCGCCGTCGCGGCACCAGCGCCACCCTCATCACCTACGGCCCCTCCCTGCCGGTCTGCATGGAGGCCGCCGAGGCCGCCCAGGCCGAGGGCTGGGACCTGGAGGTCGTCGACCTGCGCTCGCTCGTGCCGTTCGACGACGAGACCGTGTGCGCCTCCGTCCGGCGCACCGGCCGGGCCGTCGTCGTGCACGAGTCGACCGGCTTCGGCGGCCCGGGCGGTGAGATCGCCGCCCGGGTCACCGAGCGCTGCTTCCACCACCTGGAGGCGCCGGTGCTGCGGGTCGCGGGCTTCGACATCCCGTACCCGCCGCCGATGCTGGAGCGGCACCACCTGCCCGGCGTGGACCGGGTCCTCGACGCGGTCGCGCGCCTCCAGTGGGAGGCGGGCAGCTGATGGCCCAGGTGCTCGAATTCAAGCTGCCCGACCTCGGTGAGGGCCTCACCGAGGCCGAGATCGTGCGCTGGCTGGTCGACGTGGGCGACGTCGTCGCCATCGACCAGCCCGTCGTCGAGGTCGAGACGGCCAAGGCGATGGTGGAGGTGCCCTGCCCCTACGGCGGTGTCGTCACCGCCCGCTTCGGCGACGAGGGGACCGAGCTGCCGGTCGGTGCGCCGCTGCTGACCGTCGCGGTCGGCGGCGCCCCCGCCACGGACGGCCAGGCCGCCGCCCCGGCCGCCTCGCAGGCCGCGCCCGCCGAGACGACCGAGTCCGCCGAGTCCGCCGTGTCCTCGGAGTACTCGGGCAACGTCCTCGTCGGCTACGGCACCGCCGGGCCCGCCGCCCGTCGCCGCCGGGTCAGGCGCGACACCCCGGCCGCGGCACCGGCCCCCGCGGCCGCCGCGCCCGTCGCCCTCGTGGAGGCCGACGCCCCCGCGGGGCCGGTGCCCGTCATCTCGCCTCTGGTGCGCAAGATCGCCCGCGACAAGGGGCTCGACCTGCGGCAGGTCCGCGGCTCGGGGCCCGAGGGCCTGATCCTGCGGGCGGACGTCGAGACCGCGGTCGCCGCACGGGACCGGTCCGCGGCCGCGTACGCCGATGCGGCCGCGCCCGCGCCGGCCGCCGCTCCCGCCGCTGCTTCCGCGTCCGCGAGCGTCGCCGTCACCGGTGAGCGGGTGCCGCTGCGCGGGGTGCGCGGCGCCGTCGCCGCCAAGCTGTCGCGCAGCCGTACCGAGATCCCGGACGCGACCTGCTGGGTCGACGCCGACGCGACCGAACTCATGGCCGCACGGGCGGCGATGAACGCGGCGGGCGGACCGAAGATCTCCGTCCTGGCGCTGCTCGCCCGGATCTGCACGCACGCCCTGGCCCGCTTCCCGGAGCTCAACTCCACGGTGGACACGGCGGCGCGGGAGATCGTCCGACTGCCCTCCGTGCACCTCGGGTTCGCCGCCCAGACCGAGCGCGGTCTGGTCGTTCCCGTGGTCCGGGACGCGGGCGGCCGCAACGCCGAGTCGCTCACCGCCGAGTTCGCCCGCCTCACGGAGTCCGCCCGGCAGGGCACTCTGACCCCGGCAGACCTCACCGGCGGCACGTTCACGCTGAACAACTACGGCGTGTTCGGGGTCGACGGCTCCACGCCGATCATCAACCACCCCGAGGCGGCCATGCTCGGCGTGGGCCGGATCGTGCCCAAGCCGTGGGTGCACCAGGGAGAGTTGGCGGTGCGTCAGGTGGTGCAGCTCTCGCTCACCTTCGACCACCGGGTCTGCGACGGCGGGACGGCCGGTGGCTTCCTGCGCCACGTCGCGGACTGCGTCGAGAACCCGTCGGTGCTGCTGCGCACGCTCTGACGGGCGGACGGAACTCCGCCGGGACGGACGCCGACCGGGGCACGGGGCCCCGCCGGTTCCCGGCGGCCTTGTCCGGGACCCAACCCCACGCCGGGTCCCGGACGCGTTTCCGCACGACGCCCCGGTCCGTTGCGGACCGGGGCGTCTCCCTCTGTGAGACGGACGGACGGGCGCCGGGCACGCCCCGCCGGGCGCGGACCATACTGCTGGGATGACGACCGCGTACGACGCCATCGTGCTCGCCGGCGGCGCCGCCCGGCGCCTCGGCGGTGCCGACAAGCCCGGGCTGCGGGTCGGCGGACGACCGCTCCTCGACCGGGTCCTCGCCGGCTGCCGCGACGCCGGACGCACCGTCGTCGTCGCAACGCCCCGCACCACCGCCCGACCCGTCGAGTGGACCCGGGAGGACCCGCCCGGCGGCGGCCCGGTCGCCGCCCTCGCCGCGGGCCTGCGCCGCCTCACCGACGCCCCGGAGCCCGCCGCCCAGGCCGCCCCCGCCCCGGTCGGCCGCGCCGCCCCCGCGGCCCTCGTGCTCGTCCTCTCCGCCGACCTCCCCTTCTTCGACGCGGCGACGGCCCGGCGCCTCGTGGACGCCCTGGCCGAAGCTCCCGAGGCCGAGGGCGTGGTGAGTGTCGACGCCGAGGGGCGGGAGCAGCCCTTGGTCGCCGCCTACCGGGTCGAGGCCCTGCGGCGGGAACTGGCGGGCGCCGCCGCCGAGCGGGGCGGTCTCGACGGGCTGCCGCTGCGGCGGATCACCGGCGGCCTGCGGGTCGTGCGGGCCCCCTCGGAGGCCTCGGCCTCCTTCGACTGCGACACCTGGGAGGACATCGCCGCGGCCCGGGCGCGGATCAGGGAGCATGGGAACGTGCTGGATGAATGGATCACCGCAGTCAAGGACGAACTGGGTATCGACCTGGACGTCGACACAGGCCTGCTGCTCGACCTGGCCCGCGACGCCGCGCACGGCGTCGCACGGCCCGCCGCGCCGCTGACCACGTTCCTCGTCGGATACGCGGCGGCGCGGGCCGCAGGCGGCGAGGGCGGACCCGAGGCCGTCAAGGAGGCCACGCAGAAGGCCGCCGCGCTCGCGCAACGCTGGGCCGCCGAGCAGGACGGGGCCGGATGACCATGAAGGAGAGCCTGCCCGACGACGGGGTGGACGACGTCCTCGCCCTCGTCGGGCGCTCCCGCGAAGACGCCCCTGGCCCCAGGACCGGCCCCACGACCGGTCCCGCGCCACAGCCCGAGCGGCATCGCGCCACCCCCTGGCCCGAGGCCCGGGCCGTGGCCGCGCGGGCCGGGGCGAAGGCTGCGGCCTCCCGGCAGCCCGTGCCGGTCCCGCTCGGGCAGGCCCTCGGCCGGGTCCTGGCCGAGCCGCTGCACGCGCTGACCGACCTGCCGTCGTTCGACACCTCCGCCATGGACGGCTGGGCCGTCGCGGGCCCCGGCCCCTGGCGGATCGCCCCCGAGGGCGCCGTCCTCGCCGGGCACGCTCCCGCCGCCGCCCTCGACGACGGCGACGCGGTACGGATCGCGACCGGCGCCCGGGTGCCGGTCGGGGCCACCGCCGTCGTCCGCAGCGAGCACGCCCGCACCGACACCGCCGGGCAGCTGCACGCGCGGCGCGAGGTCGTTCCCGGGCAGGACATCCGGCCGCGCGGCCAGGAATGCCGCTCCGGCGACCGGCTGCTGCCCGCCGGGAGCACCGTGACCCCCGCCGTCCTGGGACTCGGCGCCGCAGCCGGCTACGACGAGCTGACCGTGCACCCCCGCCCCCGCGTGGAGGTGCTCGTCCTCGGCGACGAACTGCTCGCCTCCGGGCTCCCCCACGAGGGCCTGATCCGCGACGCCCTGGGTCCGATGCTCGGTCCCTGGCTGCAGGCGCTCGGCGCCGAGGTCCTCGGCACCCGCCGGGTCGGTGACGACGCCGAGGCGCTGTACGCGGCGGTCACCGGCTCCGCCGCCGACGTGGTCGTCACGACAGGCGGCACCGCGGCCGGCCCGGTCGACCATGTCCATCCGGTGCTCGCCAAGGCCGGCGCGACCCTGCTCGTCGACGGGGTGAAGGTCCGTCCCGGGCACCCCATGCTCCTGGCCGAACTCGGCTCGGGTCCGCGCCACCTGGTCGGCCTGCCCGGCAATCCCCTCGCCGCCGTCTCCGGGCTGCTCACGCTCGCCGAGCCGCTGCTGCGGACCCTCGCCGGCCGGCCGGCCCCCGAGCCGTACCGCGTCCCCGTACGCGAGGAGATCCAGGGACACCCGTACGACACCCGCCTCGTGCCCGTCGCGCTGCGCGGCGACGAGGCCGCGCCGCTGCACTACAACGGGCCCGCGATGCTCCGGGGCATCGCCGCTGCCGACGGCCTGGCCGTGGTCCCGCCCGGCGGCGCGAGGCCCGGGCAGGCGCTCCACGTCCTCGACCTGCCCTGGACGGCCGTCTCCGCCTACGGAGAGGCCCAAGGAGTGTGTTTCACGTGAAACTGCCCAGCCGCGACGCGATGGCCCGCGAGGCCGACGAGAAGGCGGGATCGCGGATCAAGCTGCCGCGCCGGGTGGTCGAGAAGCCGCTGCGACAGGTCGGCAAGCGTCTCCTGATGGCACTCGGCGTGCTGATCGTGACCGTCCTCATCGTCTACGCCGACCGGGACGGCTACCACGACAACGCGAACGACACGGTCGACTTCCTCGACTCCGTCTACTACGCGACCGTCACCCTCTCCACCACCGGCTACGGCGACATCGTCCCCTACAGCGACTCCGCCCGGCTCGCGAACATCCTGCTCGTCACGCCCCTGCGCGTGCTGTTCCTGATCATCCTGGTCGGCACCACCCTCGAGGTCCTCACGGAGCGGACCCGGGAGGAGTTCCGGCTGAACCGCTGGAGGTCCACCTTGCGCGACCACACCGTCATCGTCGGCTTCGGCACCAAGGGGCGGTCGGCGATCCAGACGCTGTGCGCGACCGGCCTGCGCAAGGACCAGATCGTCATCGTCGACCCGTCCACCAAGGTCATCGAGGCGGCCAACGCCGACGGCTTCGTCGGCGTCATCGGTGACGCCACCCGCAGCGACGTGCTGCTGCGGGCCGAGGTGCAGAAGGCCCGTCAGATCGTCATCGCCACCCAGCGCGACGACACCGCCGTGCTGGTCACCCTGACGGCCCGCCAGCTCAACCGGGGCGCGAAGATCGTCGCAGCGGTCCGTGAGGAGGAGAACGCCCCGCTGCTGCGCCAGTCCGGCGCCGATGCCGTGATCACCAGTGCCAGCGCCGCCGGCCGGCTGCTCGGCCTCTCCGTGCTCAGCCCCAGCGCGGGCACGGTGATGGAGGACCTGATCCAGCAGGGCTCAGGACTCGACCTCGTCGAACGCCCGGTGACCAAGGCCGAGGCGGGAAAGAACGTGCGCGAGACCCAGGACCTGGTGGTGAGCGTGCTGCGCGGGCACCGGCTGCTCGGTTACGACGACCCCGCCGCCAGCCCGCTCCAGCTGACCGACCGGGTGATCACCATCGTGCGCGCCGCGGCCGTCACCCCGCTCACCACCCCCGTCGAGGACTGAGCCCCCGCCGCCCCGTCCCCGGCCCGCCCTGCCCACGCGCTCGGCGCCGGGGTCCGGGAGTAGCCTCGCCGACATGCATGCGATCACGATTCCGGAACCCGGCGGGCCCGAGGCGCTGGTCTGGGCCGAGGTGCCCGACCCCGTCCCCGCCGAGGGCGAGGTTCTCGTCGAGGTGGTGGCGAGCGCCGTCAACCGTGCCGATCTGCTCCAGCGGCAGGGCTTCTACGACCCGCCGCCGGGCAGCTCCCCGTACCCCGGCCTGGAGTGCTCGGGGCGGATCGCCGCGCTCGGCCCCGGCGTCTCGGGCTGGTCCGTCGGCGACGAGGTGTGTGCGCTGCTCGTCGGGGGCGGATACGCGACGAAGGTCGCCGTCCCGGCAGGGCAGTTGCTGCCCCGGCCGGAGGGTGTGGACCTGGTGACGGCCGCGGCGCTGCCCGAGGTGGCCTGCACCGTCTGGTCGAACGTCTTCATGCTCGCGCACCTGCGGCCCGGCGAGACGCTCCTCGTGCACGGCGGGGCGAGCGGCATCGGCACCATGGCCATCCAGCTGGCCAAGGCGGTCGGGGCGCGGGTGGCGGTCACCGCGGGCGGCCCCGAGAAGCTGGCGCGCTGTGCCGAGTTGGGCGCGGACATCCTCATCGACTACCGGGCGCAGGACTTCGTGGAGGAGCTCCACAAGGCGACGGACGGGGCCGGGGCGGACGTCATCCTCGACATCGTCGGCGCCAAGTACCTCGACCGGAACATCAAGGCCCTGGCCGTCAACGGGCGTCTGGTCGTCATCGGCCTCCAGGGCGGCGTCAAGGGCGAGTTGAACCTGGCCGCCCTGATGGCCAAGCGCGCCGCGGTGCTGGCGACGACGCTGCGGTCCCGGCCGCCGGCCGAGAAGACGGCGGTGGTCGCCGCGGTGCGTGAGCACGTGTGGCCGCTGATCGGCGCCGGCACGGTGACGCCGGTCGTGGACCGCACCGTGGCGATGGCGGACGCCGCCGAGGCCCACCGGGCCGTCGAGGCGAGCAGTCACGTCGGCAAGGTGCTGCTCCTGGCGCCGGACGAGTGACACCGAGGACGGCCGAGGGCCCGGTCCGCACGGCGTACACCGTGCGGACCGGGCCCTCGACGCGTCACCCCGTGCCTACAGATACGGTCCCGAGCCGACCGCCCGGCCCCGGCCGGGGCCGTGGTCGTCGTCATCGTCGTGCGACGCCCCCGGCGGCAGTGCCCGGCGCATCTGCTCCAACTGGGCGCGGGCCGCCATCTGCTGGGCGAACAGCGCCGTCTGGATGCCGTGGAAGAGGCCTTCGAGCCAGCCCACCAACTGGGCCTGCGCGATGCGCAGTTCCGACTCGGAGGGAATGGCCTCGTCGGTGAACGGCAGGGACAGGCGCTCCAGTTCCTCCACCAGCTCGGGGGCGAGCCCGTCCTCCAGCTCCTTCACCGAGCTGGCGTGGATCTCCTTCAGCCGGACGCGGCTCGCCTCGTCGAGAGGTGCCGCCCTGACTTCCTCCAGAAGCTGCTTGATCATGCTGCCGATCCGCATGACCTTCGCAGGCTGCTCGACCATTTCCGTCACCGGGACCTCGCGGGATTCGTCGTCACCCTGAGTGCCGCTGAGCGCCATCCCGTCCTGGCCCACGATGAGGACCTGGGGGCTCTCCTGCGACCTGTCATTCCTCGGCATCTCCATGCCGCCCATTCTCTCGCACACATGCCTCATCACACGGTGTGCCCCTGGAGGAGGGTGATCCACCCTCCTCCAGGGGCACAGCCTGACAACGAAGCTCCCGGCGATCCTCAGTGCGCGGCGCGGCGGGCCAGCGCCCCGCGGGAGCGGGTCACCAGGGCGGCGAGCAGGGCGGCACCGAGCGGCACGGCCACGAGAAGCGCGGCGAGCGTCTCCCAGGGGACGACGATCGGCACGTACGGCGGGGTGTCCGAGATGCCCCAGCCGTTGTCGAGGGCCTCCTGGTAGAAGTGCAGTTCCTGCCGCTCCTCGGTGAGCCGCAGGCCGACCGCGGGCAGTACGCCGGCGGCCGAGCCGAGGATCACCCCCATCGCCGCGACCACTCCGCACTGGAAGCCGCTGAGCGTACGGCGCACCCGGGGCGGGGCGCCGACCGCGGCGAGCGTCTTCAGGTCGGCCTCGGCGTCGGCCTGGGCCAGGCCGGTGGCGATGCCGGCGGCGCCGATGGTGACCAGACCGGCGAAGACGGTCAGCGCGAGCAGCACGATGCTGTTCTTGCTGACGTAGCCCTCCTCCAGGACCAGGCTGACCTCGCCTCCGATCTTGGCGATCTCGGCGTCCAGCTTCTGCCGCTGTTCGCTGTTGGGCAGGTGGTCGGTGGTGAAGAACGAGCCGAGCGGGACCGTGGTCAGGCCGGCGGCCTCGGCCGCGGCGGGGCTGATCAGGCCGGCGACGCCGTAGGTGGCCGGGGAGCCGGGCACCTGGTAGGCCGGGAAGGACGTGATCTTGCCGGGCGCCGGCTTGTTCTGCTCGGCGGCGCGGTCGGCGGCCTCGTTGTCGGTGATCAGCTTGACGCCGACCTTGCCGGTCTTGTCGACCTGGGCGCGGGAGAAGCTCACGAACCTGCCGTCGGCGAGGGCCTGGGCGGCGCCGGGGTCGTCGATGCCGAGAACGGTGAGGAGGCTGGCGTCGGCGATGAGAAGGCCGCTCTCGACGGAGATCGATCCGCTGTTCGGGTCGGACGTGCAGCGCCAGTCCTTGGCGAGGGCCCGCCGCTGTTCCTTGGTGAACTTCTCCGACGGGTCGGTGCCGTCGTGGGTGACCGCCCACAGGGGGCATTCGTTGGCGGGCGGGACGACCACCTCGTAGCGGCCGCAGCCGGGGGTGCCGCCCCAGGGCGCGCAGCCGGGCTTGCCGACGGAGATGCGCCGGACGTCGGCGCGTACGTCGACGGGCAGGGTGCGCTGCACGGCGTCCCGGGCCGTCGCGGCGTCCCGGCCGCCCTCCTCGGTGACGAGCACGGAGACGGCGCCGTGGGGCAGGCTCGGGTGGTATCCGGCCCGGTCCTGGGCGTCGCGGCTCGCGGCGTACGTGGAGACGGCGACGGTGCCCGCGACGGCGGCCAGGACGGCGGCGACGGCGGGTGCCGTACGGCCCCGGTTGCGCACGGCGTCGCGCAGGGCGAGGCGCGGCGAGAGGGGCAGCCAGCGGCCGGTGCGGCCGAAGAGGCCGACCAGGGCGGGCGTCATGGCGACCACGCCCAGTTCGGCGATCGCGGAGCCACCGGCGACGATGAAGAGCTGGTCGGTGACGACCGAGCCGTACAGGGCGATCACGCCGCCGAGCAGGACGGCGGCCAGGCCGACGAGGGGCAGTACGCGGCTGCTGCGGCGGACGCCGCGTCGGCCGGTGAGGGAGGCGAGGACGGTCTGCCGGGAGGCGGTGACGGCCGGGACGATCGCGGCGAGCAGGCCGGTGAGGACGGCGAGCGCGGCGATGGCGAGGATCTCCAGCGGCTTGACGGTGAAGCCGCCGAACCGCTGCCCCATGGCCTCCTCCAGGTAGGGCCGGAGCGCGAAGGTCAGGATCAGGGCGAGGACCGTGCCGACGACGGCCGAGGCGACACCGATGACCAGGCCGCCGCTGAGCACGATGGCCCGGATGTGGCTGCGGGCACCGCCGTTGGCGCCGACCAGGCCGAGCTGGCGGCGGGAGCGGCGGGCGCCGACGGCGAAGGCGGGACCGGCGAGCAGGCAGATCTCCAGCATCGCCAGGCCGACCACCGTGCCCACGGCGGCGAGCGCGGCGGCGCGGGCGGCCGTGCTCTCCTGGTAGGTGCCCCAGCCCTCCCTCTGGAACAGCGGGACCTCGGAGTCGGCGGGCGGGTCGAGGACGACGGCGCGCGAGGTGACGACCACGCCCTTCTTGTTGATCTCCTGGACCGTGTTCCACGTGAAACCACCGGACTTCCGCACCAGGTACGTGGTGGAGATGTCGGGCTTCGGGATGCCGGCCTTCTCGACGGCCTGGCCGTACGCGGCGAGGAAGGCGCCGGGCAGGGCGTTGACCTGCTCGGCCTTGAGGTCGCTGGGCAGCTCGTACGCGCCGGTGATCGTGTACGTACGGTCGAAGCCACGGGCGTTCAGGGTGGAACCGACCGTGAGTCCGCTGCTCTTCAGGAAGCCCGTGCTCGCGGCGATCTCGTCGTTCTTCTCCGGGAAACGGCCCTCGCGCAGCCGCATGATGCCCCGGGCGACCGGGTCGGCGGCCTTCAGCTCGCGGACCTCGGTGTGGAGCAGCCCGTGGGCGGTGGTCAGCTTGGCGCTGCCGGAGCTGTCGGTGAGGACGGTCGAGCCGGCCGGGATGGCCTTGGGGATGTCCGTGGAGCCGCTGGGCCAGGGCTTGTTCGCGGAGTCGTAGTCCTCGGCCGTCGTGCTCTGCTCGCCCTTGGGGTCCTGCAGGAGCGGCACCCCGTCGACGTAGCCGTCGCTGAACCGGGCGTCCGCCGCGCCTATGGAACGCTCCAACTGCTGCTCGGGGGAGAGTTCGGAGCTGCGGATGGTCAGGTCGAAGGCGCTCACACCGAGGATCGGCAGGGCGATCATGGCGAGGACGAGGAAGCTGCGGCCCTTGGAGCGCAAGGCGTCACGGCGGGCGATGCGGACCGCGGCCCGCCAGGAGTGGAACCAGTTCGTCACTGCTGCGCCGCCCGGCCGGTCAGGAGCGAGTCGGCCTCGCTGCGTACGGTCTGGTCGACGACGGCGCCGTCCCGCAGGAAGACGACCCGGTCGGCCCAGGCGGCGAACCGCGGCTCGTGGGTGACCAGGACGCCGGCGGCACCGGCGTCGCAACGGGAACGCAGCAGGGCCAGCACGGACTCGCCCGTCTCGGAGTCGAGGGCGCCGGTGGGCTCGTCGGCGAGGACGAGGCGGCGGTCGCCGACCAGGGCGCGGGCGATGGCGACGCGCTGCTGCTGACCGCCGGACATCTCGTCGGGGAAGCGCTCGGCGAGATGGCCGAGGTCCATCTCGGCGAGCGCGGCGAGGGCCTCGGCGCGGGCCTTGCGGGCGGAGACGCCGTCCAGCTCGCGGGGCAGGGCGACGTTCTCGGCGGCGGTGAGGGCCGGGATGAGGTTGTAGTCCTGGAAGACGTAGCCGATGCTGCGGCGGCGCAGGGCGGCGAGCTCCTTGGCGCCGGCGCGGGTGATGTCGGTGTCCTCGACGATGACCTGGCCGGAGGTCGGGGCGTCGAGGCCCCCGGCGATGGTGAGCAGCGTCGACTTGCCGGAGCCGGACGGGCCCATGACGGCGACGAGTTCACCGGGGTAGACGTCGAGGTCGATGCCGCGCAGGGCGTGCACCTCGGTGGCACCCGCGCCGTGGACGCGGGTCAGGTTCTGCAGGCGCAGCAAGGGCTGCTGCTGTGTGGACATGTTTCCCCCTCGGGGTACGCCGGCGAACGGGTGTGTGCGGAGCGCCCGTTGACGGCGCCGTGCGTACGGTCTGGGTCTGGACGGGTGGTCGAGCGGTGGTCGAGCAGTGGTCGAGCGGTGATCGAGCGGTGGTCGAGCGGTGGTCGAGCGGCGCGGGCCGGGGACGTGCGGTGGTCGCGCACGGGTGGTGCGGTGGTGGCGGTGCCCTGCCGACGCCCGGGCCTCAGCGCCTACGGGCCTTCGAGGCGGGCGGCGCCGTGGTGGTGCGGTGGGGTGCGGGCGGCGGGGCGGTCTCCGGGGCCCCGCCCGCTGCCGCCGCCGAGAGGCGGATCAACCGGGCTTCGCAGTGGTCGAGCCACCGCGCCTCCGCCTCCGTCTGGAAGATCAGCTGCTCCAGGACGAGCAGCCAGGCGATGTCGTCGCGCTCCCGGGCCCCGTTCTTCTCGACGGCGGTGATCGCCTGGGCCTTGAGCCGGGTGTAGTCCTGCATGGCCCTGACGGTGTGGCGCCGCTGGGACTGGATGACGTCGCGGATGTCGACCCCGGGCGCCCCGACCGCCATCGCCAGCTTGATGGCCAGCTCGTCACGGGCGGGGCTGGTGCGGTCGACCGGGTTCTCGAACCAGCTGCGCAGCTCGGCGCGGCCGGCCTCGGTGATCGCGTAGAGCGCGTGGCCGGCCTCGTCCTCGCCGTCCTGGGCGACCATCCCGTCCCGCTCGAGCCGGTTGAGGGTCGTGTAGACCTGGCCCACGTTCAGCGGCCACGTGGAACCGGTGCGGGACTCGAACTCCGTGCGGAGCTGGGAGCCGTAGCGAGGGCCGTGTTCGAGGAGGGCGAGGAGCCCGTGGCGGATCGACATACCGAGTATGTATACCGAGTAAGTCGGCACGGACAAGCGTCCTGAGGCGGACCCCGGAGGTCCGTCTCAAGGGGGACCCGGGTCACCGGGGAGCGCTCAGCGGCGCCGCATCCGGACCCCGAGGAAGCCGATGCCGAGGCCCATCAGGGCCAGCCCCACTCCCAGGGTCAGGACGGGAATCTGCCGGTCGGAGAGGGTGGCCGTGGCCTCGGGGCCGATCCGTGACGCGGCTGCCGGCTCGGCCGCGCCCGAGCTCTCCGGGGCCGACGGGTCCGTCTCGGGTACCGCTTCGGTCCCCTCGTCGGACTCCGCCGCGGGCTCCTCCTCTGTTGCCGTTTTGGTACGAGCGGGGTCGGCCGGACTCGGCGGGGCGGGGGACGAGGGGGCGGCGGGCCGCCCGGGCCGTGGCCTTCCCTCCCCCGCCGGGCGCCCCGCGAGGGAGGCGGACGCGCCGGGTCCGATCGGCTCGGGGGCCTCGGACGGCTCGGGGTCGGCCGGTGAGTCGTCGGTGGCGGAGGAACCGCTCGGCGCCGGGGCGGGGGAGACGGCGGAGGAGGGCGCGCGGGAGCCGGCCGTCGACGACGGACGCGGCGAGGCGGTCGCGGACACCCGGGGGCGGGGCGTCGCCGACGGGGGCGGGGAGGTCGCGGTGGCGCTCCGCGAGGCACCGGGCGTGGCCTCGGTGGCGTACGCGACGGGCCTGGAGGCGAGCGGTGCGGCGTACGCGGGGGACCCGGAGGTCAGGGGCGCGGCGGATGCGACGGGCCCGGACGTGAGCGGCGCGGCGGATGCGAGGGCGCAGGCCGCGCACGTCACGAGCCAGCCGGCGAGGACGGGCGCGAGCGCCCGCGCACGAGGACGTGGTCCTGGAGTCACCGGGTGACCCCCTCCCGTACCGAGCCGCCGAGTTGTCCAACTCAGCGTCACATGTCGGGACAAACGTGGCATCCCGGACAGGTCCGCCCGTGGGCGGGTGTCCGGGACGCCGTCGGTGACCTGGGTCTTCTCCGGCTACCGCGGTCCTACTGCGCGGGGTTGCCGGTGGACACCTCGAGGACGAACTCGGCGTCCTCCTTGCTGATGTCCGTGCCCTGCCGCGGGTACTGGGTCATGACCGTGCCCTGGCCGTACGTGGCCTCGTCGACCGACGACTCGGCCTTGATCTTCCAGCCGGCCGCCTGGATGCACGCCTTCACGGACTGGATGTTCTTGTACGTGAAGTCCGGGACCTCGAACTTGTTCGGGTCGCTGCTCGACTCGGTCGGCTCCGTGCACTTCTTGGTGAGGATGGTCTTCGAGTAGTCCGGACCCTTGTGACCGGGGGCGCTGCTCGTCGACTGGCTCGGGTTGTTCCCGTCCGCCTTGTCGTCCGGGTCCTTGTCCATGAGCGAGATGCCCACGATCACGCCGATGACGACCAGCAGACCGATCACCCCGATGGCGATCTTGTTCGTCCGGTTCTGCCCGCCGACCGGACCGACCGGGGCGCCCTGCTGGACGGTGTACGGCGACGCCGGCGAGGGCGCCGGGGTCTGGTAGACGGGCGCCGGAGCCGGTGTCGGGACCTGCTGCGGGTAGCCGTAGGACGGCGCCGGGGTCGGCGGGCCGTACGGGCCGGGCTGCGCGGTCGGGTGGGGCGTCGGGTGCGGCTGGTACGGCGACTGGATGCCGTGCGTGGACGGCGGCGGGGTCTGGCCGACCGGCGGGAAGACCGCCGAGCCGACGCCCGAACCGCTCTGCACCGGGCCGCCGGCGACGATCATCGGGGCGCCGGTCTGGCCGGCGGACAGCACCCGCAGGCACTCGTCGCGCATCGCGGCCGCGCTGGGGAAACGCTCGTTCGGGTTCTTCTTCAGAGCGCGGGCCACCAGGGCGTCCATCGCCGGGGTCACCGAGCGGTTCACCGAGGACGGAGCGACCGGCTCCTCCTGGACGTGCGCGTAGGCGATCGCGAGCGGCGAGTCCGCGTCGAAGGGCAGACGGCCCGTCAGGAGCTGGAAGAGCATGATGCCGACCGAGTACAGGTCGGAGCGGGCGTCGACGCCGCGGCCCAGGGCCTGCTCGGGGGACAGGTACTGCGGGGTGCCGACGACCATGCCGGTCTGCGTCATCGAGGTGACGCCGGACTGCATGGCGCGGGCGATGCCGAAGTCCATGACCTTGACCACGCCGCGCTTGGTCATCATCACGTTGCCCGGCTTGATGTCCCGGTGGACCAGGCCCATTTCGTGGCTGGTCTCCAAGGCGGCGAGCACGTCGGCGGTGACCTTCAGCGCCTTGTCGGCCGGCATCGCGCCGTACTGCTGGATGTCCGCGCCGAGCACCGAGCCGAGCGGCTGGCCCTCCACGTACTCCATGACGATGTACGGCATGACGGCGCCGTCGAGGGTGTCCTCGCCGGTGTCGAAGACCGAGACGATGTTCGTGTGCGACAACTTCGCAACAGCCTGCGCCTCCCGGCGGAAGCGTTCGCGGAAGGACTGTTCGCGCCCCAGCTCGGTGTGCAGCGTCTTGATGGCGACCTGGCGGTCCAGCGCGCTGTCGTACGCCAGGTACACCGAGGCCATGCCGCCCTCGCCGAGCAGGTCGCGCAGCTGGTACCGGCCGCCCGCGACCGAACCGCCCGCATAGCGGCCCTGTGCGCCGTCCTGGCTCATCTCGTGCTTCCCCCTACGCGCGTGGCGGCGCTGATCCCGAATATTCCCGGCCAAGTCTGCCCGAGGGCAGTGACACGTCAAGCCGGGCACCCCTTCCATGCCCGTTCCGTGACCCTCCGCACGGAAAACGTCGCGCAAGCGTGACAGGAACGGCACGGAATTTGCACAGGCGTACGCAAGGGGAGTTGGATGGCCGATCCATCGGCGGCCCGTGATGTCGTACGGAGCCTGTAGCGTGACGACTGGACACGGCACGAGAGACGACGGCGAGGACTGATGGCACCCGAATCCGGAGCAGGTGGCGGTGTGCCGGACCCTTCCGCCGAGTCGTGGGGCCTCGGAGGCGTCGTCGGTGACGGGCGGTACCGGCTGACCCACCGCCTCGGGCGCGGCGGCATGGCCGAGGTGTTCGCCGCCGAGGACGTGCGCCTCGGACGCACCGTCGCCGTGAAGCTGCTGCGCCCCGACCTCGCCGAGGACCCGGTGTCCAAGGCCCGCTTCACGCGTGAGGCGCAGTCGGTCGCCGGCCTCAACCACCATGCGATCGTGGCCGTCTACGACTCCGGCGAGGACGTCGTCGGCAGTCAGTCCGTGCCGTACATCGTCATGGAGCTGGTCGAGGGCCGCACCATCCGCGACCTGCTGATCAGTGCCGAGGCGCCCGGGCCCGAGCAGGCCCTGATCATCGTCTCCGGCGTCCTGGAGGCGCTCGCCTACTCCCATCAGCACGGCATCGTGCACCGGGACATCAAGCCGGCGAACGTGATCATCACGAACACCGGCGCCGTCAAGGTCATGGACTTCGGCATCGCGCGCGCCCTGCACGGCGCGCAGTCGACCATGACCCAGACCGGCATGGTCATGGGCACGCCGCAGTACCTCTCCCCCGAACAGGCGCTCGGCAAGGCCGTCGACCACCGTTCCGACCTGTACGCGACGGGCTGCCTCCTCTACGAACTGCTGGCGCTGCGTCCCCCGTTCACCGGCGAGACACCGTTGTCGGTGGTCTACCAGCACGTGCAGGACGCCCCGATCCCGCCGTCCGAGGTCGCCCAGGCCGCGCCGCCGGAGCTCGACGGCCTGGTCATGCGCTCCCTCGCGAAGGACCCGGACGACCGGTTCCAGAGCGCCGAGGAGATGCGCGGCCTGATCCAGTACGGGCTGACGATGCTCCAGGAGCAGGGCGGCCACACCGGCGTGTGGAACACCGGCCCGGTCGAGATGTACGAGGGCCCGCACACCCCGGGCTCCGGCGTCGCCGCGACCGCGGTCATGGGCGGCCACCCCGGCCACCCGCCGCACCACCTCACCGCGCAGGGCCCGATCCTCCCGCCCATGAACCCCGACGACGGCGGCTACGACGGGAGCCCGGGCGGCCCCGGCGGCTACGGCCCGGACGGCGGCTACGGCGCGCAGGGCGGCAAGGGCGGCCGCGGCAAGGTGCTGCTCTTCGTGGCCCTCGCGCTGGTCGCGATCGTCGCCGGTGTCGCGTACGCGATCGACAAGGCCGGCGACAAGGGCGACGGCGGTGGCACGAAGCCGCCGGCGGTCTCCGGCTCGCCGTCCACCCAGCCGGAGTCGCCCACGCCGTCCGAGGAGCCGTCCGAGGACCCCGACAGCTCCGACTCCTCCACGGGCGGCAACCAGCAGCCCTGGCCGCCGTCGAACCCGCCGACGATCCGCCCGTCCACCGAGACGCCCTCGACGGAGGAGCCGTCGAAGGACCCGACGGACTCGACGAGCGGCAGCACGGGCTCCAGCGAGGGCTCGACGGAGGGCTCGGGCACGGAGGGGACCACCGAGGGCGGCTCGACGGGCACCTCGACGGGTACCTCGACCGGTACGTCCACGGGCACTTCGACCGGTACGTCCACGGGCACCTCGACGGGCACGTCCACGGGCACTTCGACCGGCACCTCCGCGGGATCCTCGTCCGGCACCACCACGGGGTCGGGCACCGGCACGACCCCCTGAGGCCGCCAGGGCCGCTCCGGCCCGGATCCGACCGGACGGGCCCCGGGCCTCATCCTCCGGCCTCAGGCCCCCGGCCAGAGGCCCCCGGCCTCAGGCCTTTGGCCTCAGGCCCTTGGCCACAGGCCTCTGGCCACAGGCTCAAGGCCCCTGGCCCCAGGCCTCAGCCCGTGAACGCGTCGCGCACCGCCTCGTACTCACGGGTCCACCACACCGCCAGGGCCGACACCGCGGGGAACTGCGGATCGGCCCTCCGGTCGTGCCGCTGGTAGCGCCAGCGCAGCGTCCAGAAGTCGTTGAGCCGCTCCCACCACACGCGGTCCACCGCGGCCGCCAGCTCGGCGCGGTCGACGCCGGCCGCACGCCGGTACGCCCGCGCGTACGCCCGCACCTTGTCCAGGGCCAGCTCGCCCGCCGGCCGTACGAAGAAGATCGCGGCGGCCCGCACCGCCTCCTCGGCACGCGGGCGCACGTCCAGACGGTCCCAGTCGACGATCGCGGCCGGTTCGGCGCCTCGGTAGAGCAGGTTGAAGGGGTGGAAGTCGCCGTGCACCCAGCCCGTCGCGGCGGCGGCCGGCGGCCGGCGGTGGGCGTGGGCGGCGAGCAGCACGCGGCGTTCCCGCAGCCGGTGCTCGGCGAGCTCGTCGAAGCCGTCCCGGGGACGGCGGGCGCGGACCAGGCGGAGCAGCTCGTCGATGAGCCCGAAGGTGTCCTCGGGGCGGGCGCTCTCGTGGCCGGCGTCCGCCGGCGGGGACTCCATCACCCGCTCCAGACAGGTGTGCACCTGCCCGAGCAGGGTGCCCAGGCGCCGCGAGCCGGCGGTGGAGAGCTGGGCGCCGTCCCGGTGCCGGCCGTCGATCCAGGGGTGCAGCGCGTAGCAGTGGCCCCCGATGACGGCGACGGTGCGCCCGGCGGAGTCGGGCAGCGGTGGCGCGACGGGCACGCCGAGCGCGTGCAGGCGCTGGGTCGCCCGGTGCTGCCGCACGATG
This sequence comes from Streptomyces sp. NPDC051921, assembly GCF_040680975.1. Taxonomy (NCBI): domain Bacteria; kingdom Bacillati; phylum Actinomycetota; class Actinomycetes; order Kitasatosporales; family Streptomycetaceae; genus Streptomyces; species Streptomyces sp. NPDC051921. The sequence continues at coordinate 114,336 of NZ_JBFAXU010000012.1, read as the reverse complement.
GTGTCCCGGTCGGCCGTGCGCGCGTCCAGGTGCTGCTTGAGGAAGTAGGAGCCCCGGGTGGTGGCGAGCCGGTAGCCCCGGTTGAGCAGCCCCTGCGCGACGGGCCGGCAGGACAGCGGCTCGCCCGCGTCCGTGTAGCGGCGCAGCAGGGCGCCGACGGGCGGGGCGAGGGGGGCGGAGGTGCAGGCGGCCGAGGACGCCAAGGGTACAGATGAGCGCGGCACCCCCCAGATGTTAGATCACGCTACGTGGTGGAGATGTCGCTCGATCGAGGGAGTGGACGGGGCGGTGGGAGCCTCCGGAGCGGTGCCCTGCGTCGGCTGTTCGGGCGCGTAGTCGAGGCTGTGCACGGTGACGAACTGGGGCTCGATGCGCATGTAGACCGGGTCGAACGGCTCGCCGTCCACCGAGCGGGGGGCCGCGCCGAACGCGGCCAGCTGCTCCTCGGTGGGGTCGACGATCTGCGCGGTACCGGTGAACTGCACGGACCACAGCTGCTCGGCGCCGGAGGTGAGGTTGTCCGCTCCGTAGGCGACGACGCTGCCGGCGCAGGCGCGGTGGTAGCCGAGGCCCCGGTGGAGGCGGAGCAGGACGCACCCGTCGGTCACGATGTGGCGGGCCGGGGCGACGAACGGCATCGCCCGCATGCTCGTGGCCACGCGCCCGTACGACACGCGGTCCAGCAGCTCGATGGCGCGGATCTCCTCGGTGGACATGGCTTCCACTCTCCGCCACCGGCACCGTGTCGGGAAAGGGGCCCCTGCCCCGGTTCGCGGGGACGTAGGTCCCGAATGCGGGCCGTCCGGCCCGGCCGGGCCCGATCGGGTGCGGCCGGGCGGGGACGGGCTCAGTGGCGCTCGGCCTGCATTCTCGCCACGTACGCGGCGGCCTGGGAACGCCGCTCCATGCCCAGCTTCGACAGCAGGCTGGAGACGTAGTTCTTGATGGTCTTCTCCGCAAGGTGGAGTCGCTCGCCGATGGCCCGGTTGGTCAGGCCCTCGCCGATCAGATCGAGGATCTTGCGCTCCTGCTCGGTGAGATGGGCGAGCCGGTCGTCGCCCTTCGGGCCGTTGCCGTCCCGCAGGCGCTCCAGGACCCGCGCGGTGGCCACCGGGTCGAGCAGCGACTTGCCCGCGGCGACGTCCCGGACGGCGTTGAGGAGCTCGTTGCCCCGGATGGCCTTGAGGACGTATCCCGAGGCCCCGGCCATGATCGCGTCGAAGAGGGCTTCGTCGTCCGCGTACGAGGTGAGCATCAGGCACTTGATCGCATCGTCCTGGGAGCGGACCTCGCGGCACACCTCCACCCCGCTCCCGTCCGGGAGCCGGACGTCGAGCACGGCCACGTCGGGGCGGGTCGCGGGGATCCTGACCAGGGCATCCGCGGCGGTGCCGGCCTCGCCGACCACCTCGATGTCGTCCTCCACGGAGAGCAGCTCGTGGACGCCGCGCCGCACGACTTCGTGGTCGTCCAGCAGAAATACCCGGATTTTTCCTTCTTCGCGCACCCAGCCAGTCTCACATATTGGCTCTTCCCGCGCCCGGGGTGCCCGGGATAACGTGCCGGGTGTTCCGACGAGGGCGTCGGGCCGCTGTCCCATGCGCTGACCAGCGGCGAATACCCGTTTTCTCGATTTACTTGGAAATCCAAGCAAAATCGCAGGTCAAGTGGGGTTTCGCAGGAATGCCGCACTGTGGGTAACGTGCCTATGACGACGCTTGCCGGATCACCTGTCACGCCGACCCCGGCCGCGTCGCACCCACCCCGTGCGAAGGGTACGGAGAAGGCGGAGCCGCACTGGCCTCAGGCGAACCCGGAGGCTGGACCGACGGAGGAGCACGCACGTGACCGTGGAGAGCACTGCCGCGCGCAAGACGACGCGACGCAGCAGCGGCGCCAAGCGCACAACCAGCGCCGCGAGCGCGAAGAAGGCAGCGGCGCAGAGCGCCGAGCCCGAGCTCGTACAGCTGCTGACGCCCGAAGGGGAGCGCGTCCAGCACCCCGAGTACGACATCGACCTGAGCGCCGAGGAGCTGCGCGGCCTCTACCGCGACATGGTCCTCAGCCGCCGCTTCGACGCGGAGGCCACCGCCCTGCAGCGTCAGGGCGAGCTCGGCCTGTGGGCCTCGCTGCTGGGCCAGGAGGCCGCCCAGATCGGCTCCGGCCGCGCGCTGAGGGACGACGACTACGTCTTCCCCACCTACCGTGAGCACGCCGTCGCCTGGTGCCGCGGGGTCGACCCCACCAACCTCCTCGGCATGTTCCGCGGCGTGAACAACGGTGGCTGGGACCCCAACAGCAACAACTTCCACCTCTACACGATCGTCCTCGGCTCGCAGACCCTGCACGCCACCGGCTACGCCATGGGCATCGCCAAGGACGGCGCGGACTCCGCCGTGATCGCGTACTTCGGCGACGGCGCCTCCAGCCAGGGCGACGTCAACGAGTCGTTCGTCTTCTCCGCGGTCTACAACGCCCCGGTCGTGTTCTTCTGCCAGAACAACCAGTGGGCCATCTCCGAGCCCATCGAGAAGCAGACCCGCGTCCCGCTCTACCAGCGCGCCCGCGGCTTCGGCTTCCCCGGCGTCCGCGTCGACGGCAACGACGTCCTCGCGTGCCTGGCCGTGACCCGGTCGGCGCTCGAGCGCGCCCGCCGCGGCGAGGGCCCGACGCTCATCGAGGCGTACACCTACCGGATGGCCGCCCACACCACCTCCGACGACCCGACCCGCTACCGCCGCGACGCGGAGCGCGAGGAGTGGGAGGCCAAGGACCCGATCCTGCGCCTCAAGGCGTACATGGAGCGCGAGGGCCACGCCGACGCCGCCTTCTTCGAGGAGCTGGAGACGGAGAGCGAGGCGCTGGGCAAGCACGTCCGCGAGGTCGTCCGCGCCATGCCCGTCCCGGAGCACATGGCGATCTTCGACAACGTGTACGCGGACGGGCACGCGCTCGTCGACGAGGAGCGCGCGCAGTTCGCCGCCTACCAGGCGTCCTTCGAGGGCGGAGAGGCCGAGTAATCATGGCTGTTCAGAAGCTTCCCCTCGCGAAGGCGCTCAACGAGTCGCTCCGCAAGGCCCTGGAGACCGACCCCAAGGTCCTGATCATGGGCCTGGACGTCGGCAAGCTCGGCGGTGTCTTCCGGATCACCGACGGTCTGCAGAAGGACTTCGGCGAGGACCGGGTCATCGACACCCCGCTGGCCGAGTCCGGCATCGTCGGCACCGCGATCGGTCTCGCGCTGCGCGGCTACCGGCCGGTCGTGGAGATCCAGTTCGACGGCTTCGTCTTCCCGGCGTACGACCAGATCGTCTCCCAGCTGGCGAAGATGCGGGCCCGGTCGCTCGGCACGGTCAAGATGCCGATCGTCATCCGCATCCCGTACGGCGGCGGCATCGGCGCCGTCGAGCACCACTCGGAGTCCCCCGAGTCGCTCTTCGCGCACGTCGCCGGCCTCAAGGTCGTCACCCCGGCGAACTCCAACGACGCCTACTGGATGCTCCAGCAGGCGATCCAGAGCGACGACCCGGTCATCTTCTTCGAGCCCAAGCGCCGCTACTGGGACAAGGGCGAGGTCGACACCGAGGCCATCCCGGGCGAGCTGCACAAGGCCCGGGTCGCCAAGGAGGGCACGGACCTCACCCTCGTCGCCTACGGCCCGATGGTGAAGACCTGCCTGGAGGTGGCCGCGGCCGCCGCCGAGGAGGGCAAGTCGATCGAGGTCGTGGACCTGCGCTCGATCTCCCCGCTGGACTTCGACACCATCCAGGCCTCGGTCGAGAAGACCCGCCGCCTGGTCGTCGTCCACGAGGCGCCGGTGTTCTTCGGCTCCGGCGCGGAGATCGCCGCCCGGATCACCGAGCGCTGCTTCTACCACCTGGAGGCCCCCGTCCTGCGGGTCGGCGGCTACCACGCGCCGTACCCGCCGGCGCGCCTGGAGGAGGAGTACCTGCCGGGCCTGGACCGCGTGCTCGACGCCGTCGACCGCTCGCTGGCGTACTGAGGAGAGCACCGTGACGATCCGCGAATTCAAGATGCCCGACGTGGGCGAGGGCCTGACCGAGGCCGAGATCCTCAAGTGGTACGTCCAGCCCGGTGACACCGTCACCGACGGGCAGGTCGTCTGCGAGGTCGAGACGGCGAAGGCGGCCGTGGAGCTGCCCATCCCGTTCGACGGGACGGTCCACGAGCTGCTCTTCCCCGAGGGCACCACGGTCGACGTCGGCCAGGTCATCATCTCGGTGAACGTGGGCGGCGGCGCCGCTCCCGAGGCCCCGGCGGCTCCCACCGCCGTAGCGACCCCGGAGACGGCCGCCCAGCCGGCCGCCGAGCCGGTCGCCGAGGCCGAGCCGCAGGGCCGCCAGCCGGTCCTCGTCGGCTACGGGGTCTCCGCGAGCTCCACCAAGCGGCGTGCCCGCAAGGCGGCGACGGCCGCACCGGCCCAGGTCGCCGCGCCCGCCGAGCCCGCCGCGCCCGCGCCGGTGGTTCCGGTGGTCCCCGAGCAGCTGAACGGCCACGGTCCCGTGGCCGGCCGCCCGCTGGCCAAGCCCCCGGTGCGCAAGCTGGCCAAGGACCTCGGCGTCGACCTGGCGACGGTCACCCCGACCGGCCCGGACGGCATCATCACCCGCGAGGACGTGCACCGCGCGGCGGCCCCGGCGCCCGAGCCGGTGGTCGAGACGGCCCCGGTGACCGAGGCCCCCGCTCCCGCCGCGGCGGCTGCCGTGCCGGCCCCGGTGCCCGCCGTCTCGTCGGACGCCCGGGAGACCCGTATCCCCATCAAGGGCGTACGGAAGGCCACGGCGGCGGCGATGGTCGGCTCGGCCTTCACCGCGCCGCACGTCACCGAGTTCGTCACCTTCGACATCACGCGCACGATGAAGCTGGTCGAGGAGCTCAAGACCGACAAGGACATGGCGGGCCTGCGGGTGAACCCGCTGCTGCTCATCGCCAAGGCGGTCCTGGTCGCGGCCAAGCGCAACCCGGACATCAACGCGGCCTGGGACGAGGCCGCCCAGGAGATCGTGCTCAAGCACTACGTGAACCTGGGCATCGCCGCGGCCACCCCGCGTGGTCTGATCGTGCCGAACATCAAGGACGCGCACGCCCAGACCCTGCCGGAGCTGTCGCGGTCCCTGAGCGAGCTGGTGGCCACGGCCCGCGAGGGCAAGACGACCCCGGCCGCGATGCAGGGCGGCACCTTCACCATCACCAACGTCGGCGTCTTCGGCGTCGACACCGGTACGCCGATCCTCAACCCGGGCGAGTCCGCGATCCTCGCGGTCGGCGCGATCAAGCTCCAGCCGTGGGTCCACAAGGGCAAGGTGAAGCCGCGCCAGGTCACCACCCTGGCCCTCTCCTTCGACCACCGCCTGGTCGACGGTGAACTCGGCTCCAAGTTCCTGGCCGACGTGGCCGCGATCCTGGAACAGCCGAAGCGGCTCATCACCTGGGCCTGACAGCCGCGGTGCGGTGTTTCACGTGAAACGCCCGGTCGGGACGCCATGTCCCGACCGGGCGTTTTTCTCTGTGCCGATCATTGCGTGATCGACAGGTGATGATCAATGGCAAATTGGACAGGCGTTTGCCCGCGGACTGAAGATAGGACGCTCATCAAAAGCTAAGGAACTCTTCATGCATCGCGGTTTCGCGCTGCGATGGTCCCAGGGCACCGTCGCCGAACTGCTCAAAGGCCGTCACAACAGTCTCGGCTTTCTGCGTCTGGCCCTGGCTTCGGCGGTGGTCGTGTCGCACGCCCGCATCCTCGGATACGGCGGCAAGGAGTACCTCCACTCCTTCAGCGGCGGCCAGACCGACCTGGGCAAGCTCTCGGTCTACGGCTTCTTCGTCCTCTCCGGGATCCTCGTCACCCGCAGCGGCATGCGGCTGTCGCTCGGCCGCTTCCTCTGGCACCGCGCCCTGCGGATCTTCCCCGGGTTCTGGATGTGCCTGGCCGTCGCCGCGTTCGCGGTGGCGCCGCTGCTCTACCGGCACCTCCACTCCACGCTGGAGGGCTTCGGCGGCCCGCACGGCCCGCTCGACTATTTCCGGGCGAACTGGGCAGTCTCCACGAACCAGTACGACATATCCCAGATCATGACGGACGCCCGCTCGGCCGGTCTGGTCCACAACACCGCGTTCAACGGCGCACTGTGGAGCCTGCGCTACGAGTTCCTCTGCTACCTCGCCGTGGCCGCCCTCGCCGTCGTCGGGATCCTGGCGCGGGCCCGCCGGGCCGTCCTCGTGCTCACCGCGGTCCTCGGCTGGCTCGTGGTACGCCAGGCGATGACGGACCCGTTCTGGGCCGGCCCGTACGACGCCTACGCCCTGCCGGCCCTTCAGCTGCCGCCGTTCGGCCCGGTCAGCCCCGCCTTCCTCATCTACCTCGGCTTCGCCTTCGCCCTCGGGGCCGTCATCGAGCTCTACAAGGAGCGCGTGCCGGTCAGCGACCCGCTGGGCCTCGCGGCCCTCGCCGTCCTCCTGGGCAGCCTCCACTACGGCTACCTGTTCACGGTCGGCATCCCGGCCTTCGCGTACGTCCTCGTCTGGCTCGCCATCCGGCTGCCGGCGGTCTTCCGCCGGGTCGGCGCCCGCCACGACTACTCGTACGGCATCTACATCTACGGCTTCCTCGTCCAGCAGACCCTCGCCCTGATCGGCTGGACCCGCTGGGGCATGGGCGCCTATCTCGCCCTGACCTTCGCCTTCACCGTGCTGCTCGCCATGGCCTCCTGGCACCTCGTCGAACACCCGATGATGAAGCTGAAGGACCTGCGCCTCGGCAGGAGCGGCAAACGCGGAAAGAGCCACGGGATCGGCGAGCGCGCTGCGGCCACGGAGGGCGGTGACGCCACCGCACGGGTTCCCGGCCCCGCGGCCGACCGCCCGGCGCCCTCGGCCGACCAGCACACCTACGCGGGCAGCTCCCGCGGCTGACGGAGGGACAGGCCCGTCCGCATCGCGGACGGGCCTGTCTGTTGCACCCCTGTTGTATCTAAGCTGTGTCCATGCCAGCCGCCCCCGCCCAGCAGCCTCCCGCCCAGCAGCTTCCCGGCAAGCAGCCCCCGGCCGCCGACCGCGTCTACCTGCACGTCAAGCAGGCCGTACTCGACCGCCGCTACGAAGGCGGCACCCTGCTCACCGAGGGCGAGCTCGCCGAGGCCGTCGGGGTGTCGCGGACGCCCGTGCGGGAGGCGCTGCTCAAGCTGGAGATGGAGGGGCTGCTCAAGCTCTATCCCAAGAAGGGCGCCCTGGTGCTCGCCGTGTCCGCGCAGGAGATCGCGGACGTCGTCGAGACCCGGCTGCTCGTCGAGGAGTTCGCCGTACGGCGTGCCGTGCCCGCGACGCCGGCGCTGGTCGCGCGGCTCGAGGAGCTCCTGGAGGAGCAGAAACGCCGGGCCGAGGCCGGGGACCTGGCCGAGGTGGCCGTCACCGACCGGTGCTTCCACGCCGAGATCGTGCAGCACGCCGGGAACCAGATCCTGGCCCGGCTCTACGACCAGCTGAGGGACCGGCAGCTGCGGATGGGCGTGGCGGTCATGCAGTCGCAGCCCGACCGCATCGCCAAGAACATCACCGAGCACGCCGAGATCCTGGACCGCATCAAGGCCGGTGACGTCGAGGGCGCCGCGCACTGCGTGCGCCAGCACCTCAGCTGGGTCAAGGTCCTGGTCCGGGGTGAGGAGCGTTGAGCCGGGACGGATACGGCTCCGCCGTCAGCCTGCCGGGGGACCCGCCGGGCGGCCGCCGGGCCGCGCTCGTCTGGGGCGTCGGCGTCGCCGTCTACTTCGTCGCCGTCATCTTCCGGACCTCGCTCGGCGTCGCCGGGCTCGACGCGGCCGAACGCTTCGAGGTCAACGCGTCGGCCCTGTCCACGTTCTCCATACTTCAGCTGCTCGTGTACGCGGGCATGCAGATACCCGTCGGCCTCATGGTCGACCGGCTCGGCACCAAGCGCGTGCTGACCATCGGGGTCCTGCTGTTCACGCTCGGGCAGCTGGGCTTCGCGCTCTCCCCCTCGTACGGCACGGCGCTGGCCTCCCGCGCCCTGCTCGGCTGCGGCGACGCGATGACGTTCATCAGCGTGCTGCGGCTGGGCACCCGCTGGTTCCCCGCCCGCCGCGGACCGCTGATCGCGCAGGTCGCCGCGCTCTTCGGGATGGCCGGGAACCTCGTCTCGACGATCTTCCTCTCCCGCGCCCTGCACGACCTCGGCTGGACCGCCACCTTCGTCGGCAGCTCGCTCGCGGGGGCTCTCGTCCTCGTGCTCCTGCTGCTCTTCCTCAAGGACCACCCCGAGGGGTACGAACCCGAGCCCGTCACCCACGCCGGGGCCGCCTTCGTCCGCCGGCAGATCGCCGAGTCGTGGCGGGAGCCCGGCACCCGGCTCGGCATGTGGGTGCACTTCACCACGCAGTTCCCCGCGATGGTCTTCCTGCTGCTGTGGGGACTGCCGTTCCTCGTCGAGGACCAGGGCCTCGACCGCGGCACGGCCGGCGAACTGCTCACCCTCGTCGTGCTCTCCAACATGGCCGTCGGCCTCGCGTACGGGCAGATCATCGCCCGCCACCACGCCGCCCGAGCCCCGCTCGCGCTCGGCACGGTCGCCGCCACCGCCCTGCTGTGGGCCGCCACCCTCGCACACCCGGGCGACCGGGCACCCATGTGGCTGCTCATCACCCTCTGCACGGTCCTCGGCGCCTGCGGGCCGGCCTCGATGATCGGCTTCGACTTCGCCCGCCCCGCCAACCCGCCCGAGCGCCAGGGCACCGCCTCGGGCATCGTCAACATGGGCGGCTTCGTGGCCTCCATGACGACGCTCTTCGCCGTCGGCGTGCTCCTCGACGCGACCGGCGACGACTACCGGATCGCGTTCTCCTCCGTCTTCGTCCTGGAGGCCCTGGGCGTCGTCCAGATCCTCCGCCTCAAGGCACGCACCGCCCGCCGGGAGCGTGAGCGGCTGGTGGCCAGCCGGGTGGAGGCCGTGCACGTGCCGGCCTGAGGAGCGGCGGCCGTGCACGCGCGGGCCTGAGGAGCGGCGGCCGTGCACGCGCGGGCCCGAGGGATCAGTTCGGCGTCACCGCGAAGTTCGCCAGGATCGCCCGCGCCAGGTCCTCGTCGCCCTCCGTCTTGACCCGGTCGGCCACATCGGCCGGCCGGACCCGGCCGCAGGCCAGGCGGACGTACGTCTCCCAGTCCGTCGCCAGCGTCACCGCGGGCCCGAGCGAGGGGGCTCCGTCGATCGAGCCGTTGCCCTGGGCGTCCACCCGGACCGTGCGCAGGAACTCCACCGGGCCGCTGACGTCGAAGACGAACGCCGAATTCGCGGGCGCCCCCGCCTCCTTGGCCACCACGTGCGGCAGCGCCTCCAGGAGCACGTCACGCGTCACGTGGGCACCGGGGGAGTCCAGGTTTCCGGGGACGCCGAGCGTGGCGCGCAGGTCCTGCTCGTGCACCCAGCAGTCGAAGGCGCGCATCCGGTAGGCCAGTTCCAGGGTCTGTTCGGCGCCCAGGGGGGCCCGGATCAGCGCGTCCGGCTGCCGGTTCTCGTTGCGCAGCTGCCGGGCGCGGCGGATCAGGACGTACTCCAGCTCCGCGGTCATCTCCGGCGCCGTGTGGTGCCGCCGCACGTCGACCTGCATCTCCATGTAGCGGGCGAAGTCCGTGCGCACGTGGTACAGATCGCGGGGCAGGCTGTGGATCGGACGCGGGTCGCCGAGCATCTCGGTCTCCATGCCGATGACATGGGAGACGATGTCGCGCACCGACCAGCCCGGGCACGGCGTGGCGCGGTTCCACTCGCCCTCGACGAGCGGCTGCACCAGCTCGGCTATCGCCTCGATGGAGTGGGTCCAGGCGTCGGCGTAGTTCTGGAGGCTGGGATGGACGGTCACGGGACCCCTCGGCGGTTCTGCGGTGCGCGGGCTGGGCTGGGCGGGCTGGCGGGCGACTGTATGGAGTTCTGTCTGCGTGTTCCGGCGGCCGAAACATGACTGCGGGGGAGGCTCGGTCGCTAAGTTACGCTGCCCGAAGGCACCCCGGCAGTGCTTTCGTGTGACGATCGTAGGCCGGTGTTGACGGCTCGAATGCCAGGACGGTGGTAGTGTGCGCGCCTCGCTGATCCAGATCGCGGTAGACCCGGACGAACCGGTCGAGGACCGACGGGCCCGCGTGGCCCGCCTGGTACGGGAGGAGCGGGGCGCCGCCGAGCTCGTGGTCCTGCCCGAGCTCTGGCCCATGGGCGCCTTCGCCTACGAGGCGTTCGCCGCCGAATCCGAGCCCCTGAAGGGCGCCACCTACCAGGCCATGTCCGCCGCCGCGCGCGACGCCGAGGTGTGGCTGCACGCGGGCTCGATCGTCGAGGCCGTCTCGGGCGCCCTCTACAACACCTCCCTGGTCTTCTCCCCCGACGGCGAGCTCGCCGCGAGCTACCGCAAGATCCACCGCTTCGGCTTCGACAAGGGCGAGGCCGTGATGATGGCGGCCGGCGAGGACCTCGTCACCGTCGACCTGCCGCAGCTCACCGTCGGCGTCGCCACCTGCTACGACCTGCGCTTCCCCGAACTCTTCCGCGGGCTCGTGGACGCCGGCGCCCAGGCCTTCGTGATCCCGGCCGGCTGGCCGGCCCGCCGCCGCGCCCACTGGACCCTGCTCGCCCGGGCGAGGGCCGTCGAGAACCAGGCGTACGTCCTCGCCTGCGGCACCGCCGGCACCCACGCGGGCGTCGAACAGGCCGGACACTCGATCGTCGTCGACCCCTGGGGCGAGGTCCTGGCAGAGGCCGGCCCCGGCGAGGAGATCCTGCGGGTCGACCTCGACCCGGCGAAGGTCACCACCACCCGCGAGCAGTTCCCCGCGCTGAAGGACCGCGTCCTGGGCCGCCCGTAGGCGTCCCTCGCCGACGGCTAGGAGTTCGCCTCCGCCCACAGCTCCGTCACCCGGCGCACCCCGGACCGCACGGCCCCGACCCGGGTCAGGGCCGAGCGGTCCACGCCCGCGAAGACCAGCGCGAGCGCGAGGTCGCCGCCCTCCACGCGCCCGTCTGCGTGGACCGACAGGCGGCGCCCCTTGCCGCGCCCGGACTCGCGCACGGTGACCGCGACGCCCGGGTCCTCGGCGTCGGCGACGCGGGTCAGGACGTAGCCGCGGGCGTCGAGGGCGGCCAGGCGGTAGCGGTCGCCCGCGCACCGCAGCAGCAGGGCGCGCTGCTCCAGCGTCGCGCCCCACCGGTTCCGGGTCATGTACGCCACCCGGTCGCCGACCCGCAGGGTCGCCCGGTTCAGGGTGGGCAGCCGCAGGTTCTCCGCGTGGATCCCGCGCGCCTCGAACGTGGCCGTCGGTATCCACCCGCCGCGCGCCTCCGAGACCACCGTCTCCGGGACGGTCCTGGGCAACGGGCAGGTCAGCACGATCTCGCCGAACTCGGGCGAGGCGCCGCGCCAGCCGGAGCGCACGTCGGGCCGCTTCCCCTCCTTCCACGGGACGAGGGCGAACGGCGTGACGGTGGTGTGCACGACAGTGACTCCTTCGGAGGCTCGGACGCCGACGGCTCGGACGCCGACGGCTCGGACGCCGACGGCTCGGACGGCGCGCCAGCGGCCAGATGGCTCTGACAGCTCGGACGGCCGAGACGGCTCTGACAGCTCAGACGGCTCAGACGGCGATGGCGTTCAGGGCTGCGGGAGCGGAGGGAGGCGGGGGAGCGGAGGAAGGCGGGGGAGACACGGCAGCGGCGGGAACATCGCGGGGACCGTGGCCGACCGGGTCCCCCGACCGTCCCGCCGGCCGGTCTCCCGGTCGTTCCCCCGGCCGTTCCGCCCCCCTGTCTCCCGGCCGTTCCGGCCCCCTGTCTCCCGGCCGGTCCCCCGACGGTTCCTCCGGCGGGTCCCCCGGTCCTCGCCGCCCGCCCGGTGCGTACTCCGCCCAGGCCGTGGCCAGCCTCCGCACCGCCTCCACGAGGGTGTCGGGCCGCAGCAGGAAGTGCAGCCGCAGCATCCCGGCGCTGCCGCCCAGCGCGTCCATGGTGGAGCCGGGCAGCACCGCCACCCCGTGCCGCAGCGCGACCTGGGCGAAGGACACCCCGTCGCCGTCCGGGAGCCGGACCCACAGGGTCTGGCCGCCCGCGGCCGGCGGGCAGTCCCAGGAGGGGAGCCGACGGGCGAGTTCGGCCCGCAGCAGGTCGTGGCCGGCTCGCAGTTCCGCCACCCGGGCCGCGACGAGCGAGGCGAAGGAACCGAGGAGCCGGGCCGCCACCAGCTGCCCCGGCACGTCACTGCCCAGGTCGTGCAGGGCCTTCAGACGGGCGAGCCGCGCGATCAGCGCGGCCGGACCGCGCACCCACCCGATCCGCAGGCCGCCCCAGACCGCCTTGCTGAGCGAGCCGACGCCGATGACCTCGGCACCGTACGCGGACAGCGGCGGCGGCCCCGCGCCGGCGGCGGTCCCGTCGAAGCGCAGCTCGCTCAACACCTCGTCGTCGACGAGCGGCACCCCGTACGACTCCGCCGCCGCGACCAGACGCCGCCCCAGCAGCGGCGGCAGGACGGTGCCGGTCGGGTTGTGCAGGTGCGGGATCACGTAGGCCAGGGAGGGACGGTGACGCTCCATCACCGCGATCGCCGCCGCCACGTCCAGCCCGTCCGGCCCCACCGCCACCGGGTACGGCACCGCCGCCGCCTCCCGGAACAGGTCGAGGGCCCCCGGATAGCTCGGCGCCTCCACGAGGACCCCGTCGCCCGGCGCCACCAGGAGCCGGGTGAGCAGCCCGATCCCCTGCTGGGCGCCCGTGGTGACCAGCACCTGCGCCGGGTCCGTCGGCACGCCCCGCTCCTCGTAGCGCCGCGCGACCGCCGCCCGCAGGGCCGGGAGGCCGGCCGGGTGGTAGCCGAGGTCGTCCGTCGGCAGCACGAGACCGGCGTACGCCTCGGCCAGCGCGCGCGGCGGCGACGGCGGGGCGGCGCAGCTCAACAGCAGGACACCGTCGGAGGGTTCGAGGAGGTGCAGGAACATCGGATTGGACGTCTCCGTCACCCGCGGCCCCGGCGGGGCGAGCGCGGCCGGCGCCACCCGCGTACCGCTGCCCTGCCGGCGCACCACCCGCCCTTCCTGGCGCAGGGTGTCGTAGGCGGCGACGACCGTCGTGCGGCCGACCGAGAGCGCGGTCGCCAGCCGCCGGTCGGGAGGCAGCGGCGCCCCCGGCGGCAGCAGGCCCTCGTCGATCAACTGCCGTACGCGGGCGGCGAGCAGGAGGTACAGCGGGCCCCGCCCGGCCGACCAGCGGCCGAGCCAGGCGACCAGCTCGTCCACGGAGGGTGCCATTGGATCCATCGGCAGACCAATCTGCCGGGATTGGTTCTGTGGACGCAAGCCCGCCGTCCCCAGACTGAACGTCATGAGCGCCGACCTCCTCCCCGAAACGTCCCGTCCCGAGACCCTCGCCGTGCACTCCCCGCAGCCGGAGATCCGCGGCAGCCGGCCGCTCGGCGTGCCCCTCCACCAGGGCCACGTCTTCGCCTTCGAGAGCGCCGACGCGCTCGCCGAGGCCTTCGAGTCGCCCGACGCCTTCCTCTACAGCCGCATGGGCAACCCCACCGTCCGCGCCCTGGAGACCGCCGTCGCCCGCCTGGAGGGCGGCGCCGACGCCCACTCGTACGCCTCCGGGATGGGCGCCATCAACAGCGTCCTGCTCGGTCTGCTCTCCACCGGCGGGCACGTCGTCGCCCAGCGCTGCCTGTACGGCGGCACCTACGCCGTCCTCACCGACCTCGCCGCGCGCTGGGGCGTCGAGGTCACGTACGTCTCCGGCACCGACGCGGACGAGGTGCGCGCCGCGCTGCGCCCCGAGACCCGGCTGCTCTACCTGGAGACCATCGCCAACCCCACCACCCGCGTCTCCGACCTGCCCGCGCTGATCGCCGCCGCCCGCGAGGCCGACGTCCCCACGGTGGTCGACAACACCTTCGCCTCGCCGCTGCTGTGCCGGCCGATCGAGCACGGCGCCGACATCGTCGTGCACTCCGCGACCAAGTACCTCGCCGGCCACGCCGACGTCCTCGGTGGCATCGCCGTCTTCAAGGACGTCGACATGCACCGCCGCATCCGCCACCACGCGGTGGAACTGGGCGCGGTGACCGACCCGTTCGCCGCCTGGCTGACCCTGCGCGGCCTGCAGACCCTGCCGCTGCGCATCGAGCGGCAGAGCGCGAGCGCCGCCGAGCTCGCCGGGCGGCTCGCCGCCCATCCGGCGGTGGCCGCCGTCCGCCACCCCGCGGTCGCGGGCCACCCGGACCACGAGGTGGCGGCCCGCCTCCTGCCGAACGGGGCCGGCGGGGTCGTCTCGCTCGACCTCGCGGGCGGCCGCGAGGCCGGCCGCGCCTTCGTCGAGGCGGTCCGCGTGGCCTCCCTCAGCGTCTCCCTCGGCGATGTGAAGACCCTGGTCATGCACCCGGCCTCGACCTCCCACCGCCAGCTCGACGAGCAGGCCCTCGCGGCGGCGGGCATCGCCCCCGGCACCGTCCGGCTGTCGGTCGGCATCGAGCACGTCGAGGACCTGTGGACGGACCTGGACCAGGCCCTGACCAAGGCCCTGTAGCCCGCCCGCCCGCACACCGCGCCGCGCCGGCCCGTTCCCGCCCGGCCGGCGTCGCGCGGCTCTCCGGACGGGAGACCGGCTTCAGTCCTCGCGCTCCCGCTCGGCCATCCGGATCACGCACACCGCGACCGCGATGAGCAGGGCGGAGTCGGCGTCCTCGCGGACCACGTTCACGGCGTACGTGTCGCGGACGTGGAACCACTGCCGCGAGATGTGGGCGAGGAGTTCACCGTCGTACTCCACGGTGAACTCCCGGTCCAGGATCCGCCCGCTCACGTCCAGCTCGGTGCCGTCGACCAGGGTGACCCGGAAGTGGTTCCGCAAGAGGGAGAGCCGCTTGCGGCGGATCGTGGCGAGCGGACGCTCGTCCCGCTCGATCGTCATCGCGTCCCGCAGACTGAACATCTTCTGCCGCAGCGTCACCAGGACCCGCCCGGCGGGGTCCTTCAACTCCAGGGTGTCGCGCAGGCGCAGCGCCTTCCCGTCGACGAGGAAGGCATGCCGGCCCCGCTCGTCCTCGATCCAGTAGTCGTCGCCGATGGCGAAGATCTTGTCCCGTACCAGGTATTTCATGGGGGAATGCCTTCCCGTCCGAGCGGAGACTCACCCAGGGAAGCAGGTCCGTCCAGCCGGTCGTGTGCGAGCGGAGTGCGTCGCTGGACCTCCGGCGGTGTCGTACGGGCGTGATCCGCGGTTCATGGGCGGATGGCAAGCTTGAAACATGAACGATGCTGCCCCGGCGCCCACCCCCGCGCCTGCGCCCGCGCCCCGCCGTGCCCGTGTCCGTGCCCCCGAGCTGATCGGCAAGGGCGGCTGGCTGAACACCGGCGGCAAGGAACTCACCCTCGCTGACCTGCGAGGTAAGTGCGTTGTCATTGATTTTTGGACCTTCTGCTGCATCAACTGCCTGCACGTCCTCGACGAGCTGCGTGAGCTGGAGGAGAAGCATCGCGACACCCTGGTGATCGTCGGGGTGCACTCGCCCAAGTTCGTGCACGAGGCCGAGCACCAGGCCGTCGTCGATGCGGTCGAGCGGTACGAGGTGCACCACCCCGTGCTGGACGACCCCGAGCTCGCGACGTGGAAGCAGTACGCCGTGCGGGCCTGGCCCACGCTCGTCGTCATCGACCCCGAGGGGTACGTCGTCGCCCAGCACGCCGGTGAGGGGCACGCCAACGCGATCCGGACGCTCGTCGAGGAGCTGGAGGCCGAGCACGAGGCGAAGGGCACGCTGCGGCGCGGGGACGGGCCGTACGTGGCGCCGGAGCCCGTGGCGACCGACCTGCGGTTCCCCGGGAAGACGGTGCTGCTGCCGTCCGGGAACCTGCTGGTCTCCGACACCACCCGGCACCAGCTCGTCGAGCTGGCCGCGGACGGCGAGACCGTGGTGCGGCGGATCGGCGGGGAGGGCGAGTTCCGCGAGCCGCAGGGGCTCGCGCTGCTGCCGGACGGCACGGTCGTCGTCGCCGACACCGTGAACCACGCGCTGAAGCGGCTCGACCCGGACACCGGGGCGATCGAGCGGATCGCCGGCACCGGCAGCCAGTGGTGGCAGGGCTCCCCCACGTCGGGCCCGGCCCTGGAGGTCGACCTGTCCTCGCCGTGGGACGTGGCCTGGTGGCGGGGCAAGGTGTGGATCGCCATGGCCGGCGTCCACCAGATCTGGACGTACGACCCGGAGACGCGGACCGTCGAGGTCGCGGCCGGCACCACCAACGAGGGTCTGGTCGACGGCCCGGCCGCCGAGGCCTGGTTCGCGCAGCCCTCCGGGCTCGCCGCCACCGCCGACCGGCTGTGGATCGCCGACTCCGAGACCAGTGCCCTGCGCTTCGTCGAGGTCGAGGGGGAGGGCGAGGGCGAGGGGTACGTCGTCCGCACCGCCGTCGGTACCGGGCTCTTCGACTTCGGGCACCGGGACGGCGCCGCCGACCAGGCACTGTTCCAGCACCCGCTCGGCGTGACCGCGCTGCCCGACGGCTCGGTCGCGGTGTCCGACACGTACAACCACGCCCTGCGCCGCTTCGATCCGGTGAGCGGCGAGGTCACCACCCTCGCCACCGATCTGCGCGAGCCCAGCGACGCGGTGGTCGTCGGCGAGGACGTCGTGGTCGTCGAGTCGGCCCGGCACCGGCTGACCCGGCTGCGCCTGCCCGAGGAGGCCGTACAGGTCGAGTCGGTCGCCCACCGCACCCAGCGCGAGGCGACCGAGGTGGCTCCGGGCCGGCTCCGCCTCGACGTGGTCTTCCAGGCCCCGACGGGCCAGAAGCTCGACGAGCGCTACGGTCCCTCGACGCGGCTCCTGGTCTCCTCGACGCCGCCCGAGCTGTTGCTGGCCGGTGAGGGCAAGGGCACGGACCTCTTCCGCGACCTGGACCTGAACCCGGACCTGGCCGAGGGCGTCCTGCACGTCTCGGCGATGGCCGCCTCCTGCGACGACGACCCGGCCAACGAGTACCCGGCCTGCCACGTCCACCAGCAGGACTGGGGGGTCCCGGTCCGCGTCACCGACGGCGGCGTGGCCCGCCTGCCGCTGATCCTGGCGGGGATGGACGAGGCGGGCGCGGGCGCCTGACGCCCGGTCCGCAGGAACGCGCCGAGCGGGCCCCCGACAGCCGGGGGCCCGCTCGGGCCGTTTCCGCAGGTGTCACTTGACGTCGACGAAGACCTTGGGGCTCTGCGTCCACAGGTGGGTGGGGTCGTGGTGGATGTGGTGGGCGACGATCCACCCGTCCCCGCGCTCCTTGTAGTTCGCCTTGAAGGAACCGTCGGCCGCCGTCTTCACCTGGCCGAGCAGGTACGACTCCTTCGGCCGGGCCTTCGGGACGAAGAAGATCATCACAGGCCGGCCGGCATAGGGGCGGTAGTTCGGCACGGCGTGCAGGAGTCTGCCGGAGACGCCGATCGTGCTGCCCTTCCGTACTGTCGCCGGGACCTTGAACGACGTGATCAGGGTCCGGGTGCGGCTCGCCGCCACGACCGGGCCCACCGTGCCCTTGACGGTGGCGGAGCCGGAGTAGACCGCGCGGTAGTAGCCGCTCGCCGGGGCCGGGAAGGTCCCCCGGAAGTAGGTGTCGCCGCTGGTGAGCGTGACCGTCCTGAGCTTCTTCCAGCCGTCCCTGCCGTTCGGCGACACCTGGATGTCGAGTGCGTTGTGCGGTCGAGGGGCGCCCTGGACGTCCAGGAGCCCCGACACGGTCAGCTGGGAGTCGAAGCCCAGCTGGGCGGTGAACTGCCGGATGTCGCTCACCGCGGTGGTGCGGAAGGTGAGCGGGGCCGTGGGCCGGTTGGAGAACCAGTCGCCGTAGCTGACGTTCAGCACGAGCCCGGTGCCCGCGAACGGGATCCTCGTCGTGGCGTCGAAGCGGCCGTTCTCGTCCGTGCCACCGTCGCCGCCGTGGTACGCCCCGGACGCGTCGACGATGTCCACATCGGCGTACTGGGCGGGCTTCCACGTGCCGTCGACGAGGTACTCGACCGTGCCGGTGACCGTGGTCTCGGTGCCGTACACGCCGCTGAAGTCGCTCTTGTCGAGCGTGACGCGGGCGGGCAGTCCCCGGGGTGCGACCTGGACGGCCTCGGTGGGGACGCCGCCGCTGGACGCCCGGACGGTCGCGGGCCTGCGGTCCGCGATGTACCAGTGGGAGAAGCGCCCGTCCGCGTCCGTCCGCAGGCTCTCCCGGTACCAGCCGTTGTCCACGGTCACGTAGCCGCCGGAGACCGGGGTGCGCGTGTGGGTCACCGGCTGCCACTCCATGAGCCGGCCGCCGGCGGTGACCTTCATGTCGTCGATCGTCGGATGCGGCCGGTCGACGCCGAACCCGTCGAAGTACCTCTTGGCCGTGTAGGCGTAGGTGCCGGCGTTCTTCAGCGTCGTCTCGTCGCCGTCCGCCTCCTTGAGGAGGAGGTCGACGGCGTACGTGCCGGCGGTGGTGAGCCGGACCTCGTCGGCGGTGATCCAGTCGCCGGACCTGGTGTCGCCCGCGGCGAGGGTGAAGTCGTGGACGGTGGCGAGGGTGGTGTCGTCGCCGGGCGCGTGCACGACGGCGGTCATGCCGGTGACGTCGCTGTCCGTCGTGAGGTCGTCGACGAAGAGACGGCCGAACTGCTTGTCGTGGTCGGAGACGGTGCGGACGGTCGGTCCTTCGGCCGCGATCGCGGTCCCCGGCACCGCGAGTGCCCCCAGCACCACGGCTGTGGACAGGGCGATGGAAAGGCTGCGCTTCGTGCGCTTCATGCGTGCGTCCCCCCGGACGTGTTCGCGGGGCGCGCCGACGTGCGAGAACGGCTGGTCGAAGGGACGCGCCCCGGGCTTTGATCGTACGTGAGGCCGGGGAGTGTCGATCAAGGGATTTCGTCAGTCGCGCGGGCGGGAGCGGTGGGTGTGCCAGGCCGCGAGCGCTTCGGTCCGGGCGCCCGCCGGGTGGGCGGCGTGCCAGTCCCGCAGGAAGCGGTTGAGTTCGAACTGGGCGCCGATCTCCTGCGGGTGGGCCGCTTCGCCGCGGGTCTCCCGCCAGTGGCGGGCGGCGTCGGCGAGGGTGCGGCCGGCGTTGTCCGCGATGTACGCGCGCATGTACGCGTCGAAGTGGAACGACGGGCCCAGCTCGGCCTGGAACCAGGCGCGCAGTACCTGGCTGCAGCGCTGGCCCTCGGGTAGGACGGTCTGCCCGTCGACCGGCGCGGTGAGCTGACCGCCCGCCCCGGCCGTTCGTCGGCGGGGCGGGGCGGGGGGCAGCGGGCGGCCGTCGAGGGCGGCCGCGAGCCGCTCCGTGACGGCCGTCTTGCCGCCGCCGGCGGAGAGGCCCATCGCGCGGGCGAGGACCGTGAGCTCCGCGAGGGTCCAGTACCAGCGCAGGAGTTCCGCCCCCGTCAGGTCCGGTGTGAGCGCGGGCCGTCCGGCCGGGGCGGCGGGCAACGGCTAGCCCTCGAGGAAGGCGAGCAGCGCGTTGGCGAGGTGGTGCGGGTCGTCGGAGCCGCACAGCTCGCGGGCGCTGTGCATGGACAGGCAGGCGACGCCGATGTCGACGGTCGTGATGCCGTGCCGGGCGGCGGTGATCGGGCCGATCGTGGTGCCGCAGGGCATGTCGTTGTTGGAGACGAACGACTGCCACGGCACGCCGGCCTTCTCGCAGGCGGCGGCGAAGACGGCGCGGCCGCTGCCGTCGGTGGCGTAGCGCTGGTTGACGTTCACCTTGAGGATGGGGCCGCCGTTGGGGCGGGGGTGGTGCGTCGGGTCGTGCCGCTCGCCGTAGTTGGGGTGCACGGCGTGGCCGACGTCGGAGGAGAGGCAGATCGAGCCGGCGAGGGCGCGGGCCTTGTCCTCGTAGCCGCCGCCGCGGGCGTAGACGGAGCGCTCCAGGACGGTGCCGAGGAGCGGGCCCTGGGCGCCGGTGTCGGCCTCGGAGCCGTTCTCCTCGTGGTCGAAGGCGGCGAGGACGGGGATGTACGGCAGGTCGTCGCCGTGCGCGGCCGTGGCGGCGAGGGCGGCGACGCAGGCGTGCACGGAGATCAGGTTGTCCATGCGCGGGCCGGCCAGCAGCTCGCGGTCGCGGCCCAGGTAGGCGGGGGCCTCGACGGCGTGCACCATGAGGTCCCAGCCGGCGACGTCGTCGGCGTCGAGTCCGGCCTCCGCGGCGAGGAAGGCGATCAGGTCGCCTTCGTGGACGTCGCCGAGGCCCCAGATCGGCTGCATGTGGCGCTGGCGCTCCAGCTTCATGCCCTCGTTGACCTGGCGGTCCAGGTGGATGGCGAGCTGCGGCACGCGCAGCAGCGGCCGGTCCACGTTCACCAGGTGGTGGGAGCCGTCGCGCAGGGTGAGCCGGCCGGCCAGGCCGAGGTCCCGGTCGAGCCAGCTGTTGAGCAGCGGTCCGCCGTAGATCTCGACGGCGACCTGGCGCCAGCCCTCGCGGCCGAAGTCCGGCTGCGGCTTGACCCGCAGGTTCGGGGAGTCGGTGTGGGCGCCGACGATCCGGAAGGGGGTGTGCGGGGAGGCGCCCTCGGGCACGAACCAGGCGATGATCGCGCCGCCGCGGATCACGTACTTCCCGCCGGTCGTGCCGTCCCAGGCGGCGGTCTCCTCGACCTTGCGGAAGCCCGCCTTCTCCAGTCGCTCGGCCGCGTCGGCCACCACGTGGTACGGCGTCGGCGAGGCCGTCAGGAAGGTCATGAGGTCATCGGTGTGGCCGCGGTCGAAGCGGACGGGTGCGCTACTCATGGCCTCACCTTACGCAGATCTCGGAATACGGACGTGTGGGCGTCGAACACCTGTGGACAACGCCTGTGGACAACCGCGTGAAGCGGCGGACGGCCGCGCGAAGCGGCCGACAAAGAGGGAACGGCCCGCTCCCCTCCCCGGGAGCGAGCCGTTCCTGATGCGGACGTGGCGCGTACCTGTGCGGTACTTAGAACGCGGCCTCGTCCAGGTCCATCAGCGAGCCATCCACGCCTTCGGCGAGGAGGCGCTCGGTGGAGACGCCCGGCAGGACGGTGGCGGCGAAGAACTTCGCGGCCGCGATCTTGCCCTGGTAGAAGGCGACGTCCTTGCCGGAGGCGCCGGCGGCCAGCTTCTCGGCGGCCACGGCCGCGCCCTTGAGGAGCAGGTAGCCGATGACGACGTCGCCGGACGCCATGAGCAGGCGGGTGGTGTTGAGGCCCACCTTGTAGATGTTCTTGAGGTCCTCGCCGGTGGCGGTGAGGTCGGTGAGCATCGCGCCGACGATGCCCTCCAGGTCGACGGCCGCCTTGGCGAGCGCGTCGCGGGCGCCGGCCAGCTCCTCGCCGCCGGTCTCGACCGCGAGGAACTTCTTGATCTCCTCGGCCAGCGCGTTCAGGGAGGCGCCCTGGTCGCGGACGATCTTGCGGAAGAAGAAGTCCTGGCCCTGGATGGCCGTGGTGCCCTCGTAGAGGGTGTCGATCTTGGAGTCCCGGATGTACTGCTCGATCGGGTACTCCTGCAGGAAGCCGGAGCCGCCGAAGGTCTGCAGCGACTGGGCGAGCTGCTCGTAGCCCTTCTCGGAGCCGTAGCCCTTGACGATCGGGAGGAGCAGGTCGTTCAGGCCGTGCAGGGCCTTGGCGTCCTCGCCCGCCGCCTCCTTGAGCTGGATCGCGTCCTGGACGGAGGCCGTGTAGAGGACGAGGGAGCGCATGCCCTCGGCGTACGCCTTCTGCGTCATCAGCGAGCGGCGGACGTCGGGGTGGTGCGTGATGGTGACCTTGGGGGCGTTCTTGTCCATGAAGTTCGCCAGGTCGGTGCCCTGGACGCGCTCCTTGGCGTACTCCAGGGCGTTGAGGTAGCCCGTGGAGAGGGTTGAGATCGCCTTCGTGCCGACCATCATCCGGGCGAACTCGATGATGAGGAACATCTGGCGGATGCCGTCGTGCTTGTCGCCGATCAGCCAGCCCTTGGCGGGGTGCTTGTCGCCGAAGGTCATCTCGCACGTGTTGGAGGCCTTGAGGCCCATCTTGTGCTCGACGTTGGTGGCGTAGACGCCGTTGCGGGCGCCGAGCTCGCCGGTCTCCCAGTCGAACTCGTACTTCGGGACGAGGAAGAGGGAGAGGCCCTTGGTGCCGGGGCCGGCACCCTCGGGGCGGGCGAGGACGTAGTGGAGGATGTTCTCCTCCATGTCGTGCTCACCGGACGTGATGAAGCGCTTGACGCCCTCGATGTGCCAGGAGCCGTCCTCCTGCTGGACGGCCTTGGTGCGGCCGGCGCCGACGTCCGAGCCCGCGTCGGGCTCGGTGAGCACCATGGTGGAGCCCCAGCGCTTCTCGACGGCGATCTGCGCGACCTTCTTCTGCGCCTCGTTGCCCTCGTGGAAGAGGATGCCGGCGAACGCCGGGCCGGAGGAGTACATCCAGATGGCCGGGTTCGAGCCGAGCAGCAGCTCCGCGTAGGCCCAGATGAGCGAGCGCGGGGAGACGGTGCCGCCGATCTCCTCCGGGATGCCCAGGCGCCAGTACTCGGACTCCATGAAGGCGTTGTACGAGTTCTTGAAGGAGGCCGGGACCGGGGCGGTGTTGGTCTCGGGGTCGAAGACCGGCGGGTTGCGGTCGGCGTCGGCGAAGGACTCGGCCAGCTCGTTCTCGGCGAGGCGGCGGATCTCGTCGAGGATGCTCTTGGCGGTCTCGACGTCCATCTCCTCGAACGGACCGGTGCCGTACACCTTGTCGCGGCCGAGCACCTCGAAGAGGTTGAACTCGATGTCGCGGAGATTCGACTTGTAGTGCCCCATGGCGACGGCTCCGTAAGGATCGGGGAGGGGATGTCCTCGTAGACGTACTACTACCCGTGAGTAGCTCACGCTCTCTACGATGATGCTACCCACCGGTAATAAAGGCAACCCCTATCCGGACATCTGTGACGCGGGCCGCAGCCCCCGCCCGGGCCTCGATAGGCTGGCCCGCATGTACGGCTACGAGCAGAATCCGGGTGCCCAGCAGCAGTACGGCCCGCCTCCGCAGCAGGGGATGCCGGGCGGCATGCACCCCGGCATGCAGCCGGGCATGCAGGCCGGCGGCATGCAGGGCGGCTACGCCCAGCAGCCGCCGCTCTACCCCGAGCCGTCGCCGCCCTCGCTCGCCGACGCCGTGCGGGCCTTCACGACCGGCACGCTCGCCGCGGAGGACTTCCAGCAGATCTTCGCGACCTCGAAGGTCTACTGCCCGCGCGGTGACAACCCGGGCTTCCTGGCCCTGCACAACACCCAGCAGCCGGTGATCCCGATGTTCACCTCGCTCAAGGAGCTGCGGCGGTACGCGGGCAAGGAGTCCAAGTACTTCGTGATCACCGGCGCCGAGGTGATCGACCTGCTGCCGACCGGCTACGGCTTCGTCCTCGACATGGAGGGCGACCACCGGATGGTGTTCGACGCGAAGGCCGTGGAGCAGATGGTCGACTACGCGATGCGGCGGATGTACGGCTGACGCAGGCTGGAGGCACAGGGAGAGCGCCCGGGAGGAATTCCTCCCGGGCGTTCCGCGTTCCGGGTGGCAGGAAGTTCAGAATTCAACTAACCTGGTCGCACAAGGAGGTCCCCCCGATGCCTGCTGTGACTGTCGAGAACCCGCTCACCCTGCCCCGCGTGGCCGCGCCCGCCGACGCCGTCGCCCGCCCCGTGCTCGCCGTGACCACGGCACCCCAGGGCTTCGAAGGCGAGGGCTTCCCGGTGCGCCGGGCCTTCGCCGGCATCAACTACCAGTACCTCGACCCGTTCATCATGATGGACCAGATGGGCGAGGTGGAGTACGCCCCCGGCGAGCCCAAGGGCACGCCCTGGCACCCCCACCGCGGCTTCGAGACCGTCACGTACATCATCGACGGGATCTTCGACCACAAGGACTCCAACGGCGGTGGCGGCACCATCACCAACGGCGACACCCAGTGGATGACCGCGGGCTCCGGCCTCCTCCACATCGAGGCCCCGCCGGAGCACCTCGTCGTCAGCGGCGGCCTCTTCCACGGCCTCCAGCTGTGGGTGAACCTGCCCGCCTCCGACAAGATGATGGCGCCCCGCTACCAGGACATCCGCGGCGGCCAGGTCCAGCTGCTCACCACGCCCGACGGCGGCGCGCTGCTCCGCGTCATCGCCGGCGAGCTCGACGGGCACCAGGGGCCGGGCATCACCCACACCCCGATCACGATGCTCCACGCCACCCTGCGCCCCGGGGCCGAGATCGAGCTGCCGTGGCGCGAGGACTTCAACGGCCTCGCGTACGTCCTGGCCGGACGCGGCACGGTCGGCCAGGAGCGGCGGCCCGTCCACACCGGGCAGACCGCCGTCTTCGGCAAGGGAGGGGCGCTCACCGTCCGCGCCGACGAGAAGCAGGACGGGCACACCCCGGACCTGGAGGTCGTCCTCCTGGGCGGCCGGCCGATCCGCGAGCCGATGGCGCACTACGGCCCGTTCGTCATGAACACCCAGGCCGAACTCCGCCAGGCCTTCGAGGACTTCCAGGCGGGCCGCCTCGGCACCATCCCGGCGGTGCACGGGATGGGCGAGTAGCAGGGCCGGACGCCCGTCGCTACGGGAGGCTGCTGACCGGCGTCGGACGCACGGTCAGCAGCCGGCCCAGGTCCAGGACGCTGAGGCCGAACATCAGGACGCCCAGCGGGACGTGCGCGGCCGGCACGTGCGCGATGCCCAGCACGACCTGGACCGAGGCGAGCACCAGGAAGCCGGTCGCGTACAGGACCGAGCGCGGCGATCCGCCGCCCGGCCGCCACGCGAGCACCGCGGCCAGCACGTACAGCATCGACGCGCCGTACATGACCCGTGCGCCGACGCCGTGCAGCGTCTCGCCGACCGCGGAGGTCAGCAGCGCTCCGGCGGTGGTCGCCTGGAAGAAGAGGGACAGCGTCTGCAGGGCGACCGAGATCCTCAGGAACGCGGCGCCGCGCCCCTGGGCCGCTGCCGCCGTCCGCCCGGTCGTCGTCCGTCCGGCCATGGTGTCGTCTCCTCGTGTCCGTGCTCGGGTTTCGGTGTGCGCGGGTCCGGTGCTCGGGTTTCGGTGTGCGCGGGTCCGGTGCTCGGGTTTCGGTGCTCGGGTCCGGTGCTCGGGGTCCGGTGCTCGGGTCCGGTGTGACGCGGTGCGGACGTTCAGCGCAGGGTGAGCGGGGTCTCCGACGCGACCCGCGTCAGCTTCTGGGGATTGCGGACGTAATAGAGCCCGGTGATGAGGCCGTCCTCGACGCGGAAGGCCATGACGCCGTCGAGCTCGCCGTCCCGGTGCATCACGAGGGCCGGCCGGCCGTTGATCACGGTCGGCTCGGAGGTGACCGCGATGCCGAACTTCTGCGAGCCGCCGAGGTAGAAGCGGGCCAGGTTCTCGGCGCCGACGATGGGTCGCAGCGCCGCCCGCTTCACCCCGCCGCCGTCGCTGACCAGGACGACCTGCGGGGCGAGCACGTCCAGCAGGGCCTGCGGGTCCCCGGTCTCCAGCGCGCGCCGGAACGACTCCACGGCGGCCCGGGCGGCGGCCGGGGAGACCGCTCCGCGCGGACGGCCGGCCTCGACGTGTCTGCGGGCGCGGTGGGCGATCTGGTGGACGGCGGCGGGCGTCTTCCTGACGGCCACGGCGATCTCGTCGTAGCCGACGTCGAAGACCTCGCGGAGCACGAAGACGGCGCGCTCGGTCGGCGAGAGGCGTTCGAGGACGAGCATCATCGCCATCGAGAGGCTGTCGGCCAGCTCGACGTCCTCGGCCACGTCCGGCGCGGTCAGCAGCGGCTCGGGCAGCCACTGCCCCACGTACGCCTCCTTGCGGCGCTGCAGGCTGCGCAGCCGGTTGAGCGCCTGCCGGGTGGTGATCCGGACCAGGTACGCGCGCCGGTCCGCCACCCCCGCCAGGTCGACCTTCACCCAGCGGAGCCACGTCTCCTGCAGCACGTCCTCGGCGTCGGCGGCCGAGCCGAGCATCTCGTAGGCGACCGTGAAGAGCAGGTTGCGGTGCGCGACGAAGGTCTCCGTCGCCGGGTCGGCCGGTTCCACGGGCTCGATCCGGTCGGTCGGTTCGGTGCGGTCGCTCGCGTCGCCGGCCCGGTCGCCCGCCCGGTCATCGGCCCGGTCATCGGTCGGGTCGTCGGTCCGGTCGGTCCGGTCGGTCGGGTCGATGGCTCGGCCGGTCATGTCTCGCTGTCTCCTTCGCGGCTGACACCTGGTCACGCCGTCCGTCCGGCGCCGGCCGGGTGCGGGCCCAGGCTCGGTCACAGGACACCGGGGAGCCGGACGGTCTTACATAATGTGACGCGGGTCACGGGAGCGGGCCGCGACCGACCCCCGGCCCGCACTGACGAGGCGTCACTCGTACGGCGCCGAGCGCGCGACGACACGCCGTACGGCGTGGTCCGGTGGAGGCGTGTCCACCGACCGCCCCGCCGCCGAGCGCCCCGCCGCCGGCCGCCCGCTGCTCCCCGAAGGAGTCCGCCGCACGGCCGCCTGGTGCGTGGTCGCGCTGCTGGTCGCCGGCGTCGCGGCGGTCTTCGTCTGGCTGTGCGTCGCCTTCAAGACGGCCGTCACCCCCGTCCTGCTCGCCCTCCTCGGCACCGCGCTGCTCGGCCCCCTCTACCGCCGCCTGCTCCGCATGAAGGTGCAGAAGTCGCTCGCCGCCGGGCTCACCGTCCTCGCCGTGCTCGCGGTCGTCGGCGGCGCCACGTACATCGTGGTCGCCGCGATCGTCGAGACCGGCGACCAGATCGTCGCCTCGCTGCGGCAGGCCGCCGTCGACATCGCCCAGCACTTCGGCGCGGCCGGCACGTCCCTCGACGACCTCGCCAAGAACGCCCAGAAGCTCCTGGAGAAGTTCGGCGGGACGGCCGCCTCCGGAGTGATCTCCGGGCTCAGCGTCGTCGGCGAGGCACTCGCCACCGCCATCCTCGCCCTGCTCCTCATCTTCTTCTTCCTACGGGACTCCGACCGCGCCGCCGACGTGCTGCGCTCGCTCGCTCCCCGCTCCACCGGCGACATGGTGGAGGCCATGGGCCGGCGCGCCTTCGAGGCCGTCGAGGGCTTCATGCGCGGCACCACCTTCGTGGCCCTGGTCGACGCGGTCCTCATCGGGATCGGCCTGCTGGTCCTGCAGGTGCCCGGCGCGGTGGGTCTCGCCGCGCTGGTGTTCGTCACGGCCTACATCCCGTACCTCGGCGCCTTCCTCTCCGGTGCCGTCGCCGTCCTCGTCGCCCTCGCCGACCGGGGCTTCGTCATCGCCCTGTGGGTGCTCGGGGTCGTCCTCGCCGTCCAGGTCATCGAGGGCAACGTGCTCCAGCCGATGGTGCAGAGCCGGACCGTGCAGATGCACCCGGCGGTGGTCATGCTGGCCATCACCGCCGGGGCGTCCGTCGCCGGCATCCTCGGCATGCTCCTCGCCGTACCGCTGACCGCCGCCTTCTTCGGAGTCCTGGGGGAGCTGCGCGGCCGGTACGGCGAGGGCGTGGCTCCGGTCCTGCCGGACCTGCCGGACGGGACGGGGGACAGCTCCTAGGCGGGCGTCAGGCCGCCCGGCTCGAAGGAGCGCAGCATCTGCTCCAGGGCCGCCTGGTCCGGGCCGACGAAGGGGTCGGCGTCCGGGGCCATCGTGATCGTCTCGATCATGCGGCCGGTCATCCGTACCGCCGGCGGGAGATGGGTACCCAGCACGATCTCCGGGTTCATCTCCCGGATCTGGTCCACCCACATCCCGTACTTCAGCGGGTCCACGATCTGCACCCACGGGCTGTCCAACGTCGCCCACAGCAGCTGCGCGGCCCGCAGTTCCTCCGGCTTGAGGTCGTTGGCGTGGCCGCTCTCGGCGAGTTCGGCGGTCGGCATGGGCCCGCCGAAGCAGTCGGAGCTGAAGCAGATGCGGGTCCTCTCGTCGTAGAAGCCGACGGTGGCCGGGTTGTCGAAGAGCGGGGGCCGGAAGGCGTCGAGGACGCGGTCGCCGACGTCGAGGGACTGAGCGGGGTTGAGGAAGTAGAGCCGGTCCATGGGCAGGGGGCGCTCGGTGGTCATGATCCCGGCGCCGACGAACGTGGTCACCACCTTCGCGTCCGGGGCCGCGTCGAGCAGGTCGAAGATGCCGCCGGTGTGGTCGCGGTCGGGGTGGGTGAGCCAGATCCAGCGCACGTCGGCCGGGTCGATCACGCCGCCGAGCGCGGCGACGAAGTCCCGGTCGGCGATCGAGAGCCCGGTGTCCACCACGACGGGTTCGCGGGCGGTGAGGACGTAGGCGTTGACGGGGATGTGGCCGACGCCCGGGATGTCGAGGCTGTCGCTGATGACGGTGGTGTCGCTGCCGACCTTGTGCGTATCCATGACGGGCTCCGTGGTCCCCCCGGCGGCCGTACCCCACCAGTGTCCGCCGGGGGCCGGGGAGCCGCCCGGCGGGCGGGCCGGTGACCCGATCCGTGGACCTGCGGGGTCGGGGGCGTCGCGGGCGCGGGAGGCCGCGGGAAGGGCGTGGGAAGGCCGGCCGAGCGGTGCGGTGACCGTCAGCCGCAGCCCCCGTTCCCCGCCGCCCGCTCGTGCAGCTCGAACCAGATCGCCTTGCCCTCGCCCTGCGGGTCCACGCCCCAGGTGTCCGCGAGCATCTCCATCAGGATCAGACCGCGTCCGCTGGACGCCATCTCGCCCGGGTGGCGCTTGTGCGGGAGCTCGTCGCTGCTGTCGGCGACCTCGACGCGCAGCCGCCGGGCGTCCTCCAGGCACAGGACCTCGGCCACGAGCAGGGCGTCGCCGTCCGTGTGGACGAGGACGTTGGTGACCATCTCGGAGACCATCAGGACCGCCGAGTCGACCTGGTCCTCGTCCGACCAGTCGTGCAGCAGCTGCCGTACCTGCTCGCGGGCGGCGGCGATGCGTTCCGGCTCGGCCTGGGCGACGGTCATCATCGTGCGGCGCGGGGCCTCCCGTACGGCCGTGCCCTGGCGGGACAGGAGCAGGACCGCGATGTCGTCCTCACGGCGGTCGGCGAGCGGACCGGTGGTGTGGTGGGAGCCGGGGCCGTGGACGGCCTCGACGAGGCGGTCGGCGAGCGCCTCCAGGTCCTCGCCGCCGTCGGCCTCCAGGAGCTTCCTGACCCGTTCCCAGCCGCTGTCGAGGTCGTGGCCGCCGGTCTCCAGGAGTCCGTCGGTGCAGATCATCAGGGTCTCGCCGGGCTCCAGGGTGAGCCGGGTGGTCGGGTAGTCGGTGTCGGGGTCGATGCCGAGGGGCAGGCCGCCGGCCGTGGGCCTGAGGAGGACCGTTCCGTCGGTCATCCGCACCGCCGGGTCCGGATGACCGGCCCGCGCGATCTCCACCACGCCGGAGTCCAGGTCGACCTCCAGATAGAGGCAGGTGGCGAACCGGGGCCCGCCGTACTCCTTCTCGCCGTCGCCCTCGTCGCCGTCGTCGCCGTCGTTGATGCCGTAGAGGAAGCGCGAGGCCCGCGACAGCACGGCGTCCGGGCGGTGCCCCTCGGAGGCGTACGCCCGGAGCGCGATCCGCAGCTGGCCCATGAGCCCCGCCGCGCGGACGTCATGCCCCTGCACGTCGCCGATGACCAGGGCGATCCTGCCCGCGCCCGCCCCTCCGGGCAGCCGGATCATGTCGTACCAGTCGCCGCCGACCTGGAGTCCGCCGCCCGTGGGCACGTACCGCGCGGCCACCGCGATGCCCGGGATCCCCGGCCCGAGCACCGGCATCATCGTCCGCTGCAGGCCCAGCGACAGCTCCCGCTCCGACTCGGCCACCCCGGCCCGGGCCAGGGCCTGCGCCAGCATCCGGGCGACCGTCGTCAGGACGCTCCGCTCGTCCGGCGTGAACGCCACCGGATGCTCGAACGCGGCCATCCACGCGCCCATCGTGCGCCCGGCGACCACGAGCGGGACGAAGGCCCAGGAGCGCCGGCCGAAACGCTGGGCCAGCGGCCAGGTCATCGGGAAGCGGCGCGCGTACTCCTCCGCGGTCGGCAGGTAGATCGCCCGCCCCGTCCGCACCACCTCGGCCGCCGGATAGTCGGTGTCCAGCGTCATCGAGGTGAACGGGCCCTCGTCGCCGTCGCCGTGCCCGTGATGGCCGATGACCGTGAGCCGCTCGCCCGACATGCCGAAGACGGCGAGCCCGTCCGGGGAGAAGCCCGGCATCGACAGCGACGCCGCCACCCGCAGCACCTCGGCCGTCGACCGCGCCTCGGCGAGCGCCCGCCCCGCGTCGAGCAGGAAGGCCTCGCGGGAGCGGCGCCAGTCGCCCGTGACGGGGGTGCGGGCGGCGGTGCCGGGCTGCGGCTCGGCGACCTCCTGGAGGGTGCCGACCAGCTGGTAGTCGTTCCCCTCGATCAGCGGCTTCGACCTGCTCCGTACGGTACGGAGCACCCGCCCGCGCCCGTCCATGATCCGCAGCCGGGCCTCGGCGAGGGTGCCCTCGGCGACGGCGAGGGCGACGACCCCGTCGATCTCGTTCCAGTCCACCGGATGAAAGCGGGAGCGCACGGCCGCCTCGGTGAGCTGCACGGGTTCGGCGGGCAGCCCGAGCAGCCGGGCCGCCTCGGCGTCGAGGGTGACCACCCCGGACGCGTTGTCCCAGCGCCACAGGCCGGTCGCGATCGCGGCCAGGACGTCCTCGGTGCGCATTGCCCCACTTTATGAATATCGGACAGCAGGTCGCCACTGAGAGTATTCGAATCGCGATCTTGGGTGGGCCGGTACCCTGGGACGGCTGGACGTGTGTGTCCGGCATCCACCAAGGATCCCGAAGAACTGGATGAACGACGATGCATCGGTACAGGTCCCACACCTGCGGCGAGCTCCGCGCCTCTGACGTCGGCACCGACGTCCGGCTGAGCGGCTGGCTGCACAATCGGCGCGACCTGGGCGGCATCCTCTTCATCGATCTCCGCGACCACTACGGCATCACGCAGCTGGTCGCCCGCCCCGGCACGCCGGCGGCCGAGGTCCTCGACAAGCTGACCAAGGAGACGGTCGTCCGCGTCGACGGCAAGGTCGTCTCCCGCGGTGCCGACAACGTGAACCCCGAGCTCGCCACCGGCGAGATCGAGATCGAGGCCGCGGACGTCGAGGTCCTCGGCGCCGCCAAGCAGATCCCGTTCACGATCAACGCCGACGACGGCGTCAACGAGGAGCGGCGCCTGGAGTACCGCTTCCTCGACCTGCGCCGCGAGCGCATGCACCGCAACATCATGCTGCGCTCGGCCGTCATCGCCGCCATCCGCTCCAAGATGGTGGCCCTCGGCTTCAACGAGATGGCGACCCCGATCCTCGCCGCGACCTCCCCCGAGGGCGCCCGCGACTTCGTCGTCCCGTCCCGTCTGAACCCGGGCAAGTTCTACGCGCTGCCGCAGGCGCCGCAGCAGTTCAAGCAGCTGCTGATGATCTCCGGCTTCGACCGCTACTTCCAGATCGCGCCCTGCTTCCGCGACGAGGACGCCCGCGCCGACCGCTCGCCGGGCGAGTTCTACCAGCTCGACGTCGAGATGAGCTTCGTCGAGCAGGAGGACGTCTTCCAGCCGATCGAGAAGCTGATGACCGAGCTCTTCGAGGAGTTCGGCGGCGGCCGCCACGTCACCTCCCCGTTCCCGCGGATCCCGTTCCGCGAGTCGATGCTCAAGTACGGCAACGACAAGCCGGACCTGCGCACCGACCTCGAACTCGTCGACATCACCGACGTCTTCGAGAACTCGGAGTTCAAGGCCTTCGCCGGCAAGCACGTCCGCGCGCTCGCCGTCCCGGACACCGGTGACCAGCCGCGCAAGTTCTTCGACGGCCTGGGCGACTTCGCCGTCTCCCTCGGCGCGAAGGGCCTCGCCTGGGTCCGCGTCGGCGAGGAGAACGCGCTGACCGGCCCGATCGCCAAGTTCCTCACCGAGGAGAACGTCAAGGTCCTCACCGAGCGTCTGGGCCTGAAGCCCGGCCACGCGGTGTTCTTCGGCGCCGGCGAGTTCGACGAGGTCTCCAAGATCATGGGCCCGGTCCGGGTCGAGGCCGCCAAGCGCGCGGGCCAGTTCGAGGAGAACGTCTTCCGCTTCGCGTGGATCGTCGACTTCCCGATGTACGAGAAGGACGAGGAGACCGGCAAGATCGACTTCTCGCACAACCCCTTCTCCATGCCGCAGGGCGGCCTGGAGGCCCTGGAGGCCAAGGACCCGCTGGACGTCCTGGGCTGGCAGTACGACATCGTCTGCAACGGCATCGAGCTCTCCTCCGGCGCGATCCGGAACCACGAGCCCGAGATCATGTTCAAGGCCTTCGAGATCGCGGGCTACTCGCGCGAGACGGTCGAGACCGAGTTCGCCGGCATGCTCCGCGCCTTCGAGTTCGGCGCCCCGCCGCACGGTGGCATCGCCCCGGGTGTCGACCGCATCGTGATGCTCCTCGCCGACGAGCCGAACATCCGCGAGATCATCGCCTTCCCGCTCAACGGCAACGGCCAGGACCTCCTGATGGGCGCCCCGACCGAGCTCGACGAGTCCCGCCTGCGCGAGCTGAACATCCAGCTCCGCAAGCCGGTCGAGAAGAAGGTCACGGAGGACCGCCCGATCACCGAGTCGGTCCACCCGGACGCGGCGCGCGGCTGAACCGTCTGAGCGCTTGAGCCTTCGGCTCTGAGGGGCCCGGAACCGTCTCGTACGGTTCCGGGCCCCTTTCGTGTGTGCTGGAACGGACTACTCGTCCTCGTCGGCGAAGATCTCCTCGGCGGAGGAGACGGTGACGGCACGGGCGACCCAGCGGCGCAGTACCTCCGGGTCGGCGCATCCGGTGATGCGCTGACGGGCGTCGTCGGACACGTCGAGACCGCGCTGCTCCAGGACGATCAGTATGGCGTCGGCACTGCCCTGGGCACGGCCCTGAGCACGGCCTTCGTCCCGGATCTCCTCGGAGATGACCGACTTGTAGAAGGAGAGGTCCACGGCCACCAGGTTCCTCCAGAGCTCTATGTGCGGCGGCCCGCTGGTCACCGGACGCCCGGCCCAGTCGGCGGTGGACCGGTCCTGGCAGACGACCAGCAGAGCTGTCGGCAGCCGGTACTTCGTCCACAGGTACGCGGTGTAGTACGCCCAGCTCGCCGGCTTGGCCGGGTCCTTTTTCCCCTGCGCCTCGATGGCGAGGAGGAGGGACCCGTCCTCCGCGCTGTCGAGGCGCAGGAGGGTGTCCACCCGACGCTCGACGGGGCTTGCTTCGGTGAGGTCGTTGGGCAGGACGGTCACCTCGACCGGAGGGGGAAGGGGTAACCCGAGCAGTTCGGACAGGCGGCTGAAGAGGTGGAGATCGTGCTGGAAGATGCGGTGCATCGCTTCATGGGGTGAGCTGACCATGGGTTTCCTAGTGGTGCGGTCATGGCAGGGCGGGCTGGTTCACTCGCGTGAGTGACCGACTTCCGCACTGGTGCGGCAGTCTCTGCAGCGGCCGGGGGCGGCGGCCCGGAAAGGGCGTTCGCAGCCGTCGCAGGTCTGGAGCGGGTGCTGCCGGGGCGCTCGGAACGGGGGCGGGGCCGGAAGCCGTTCGGACAGCCGGTGGGCCAGGAGGGCTGCGGGGCGCCACAGGGGGTCCGAGAGATCTGAGGCCAGGGCCTGCCGTACGGCGTCCGGGGTGACGTCCCGCTCCAGCCAGGCGGCGACGCCCGGGGCCAGGTGCTCGGTTTCGGCGGCGGTGAGGAGGAGTCGGGGATCTGGGAGTCGGAGCCCGGCGAGGAGCTCCGCGGCGGTCAGCAGCAGGTCAGGGGCGGGATGCGCGGGCTGCGGCACAGCGGGCAGGGCGCGGCGACGCGGCGGCTCGGACCGGGACGCAGGCTTCCGATCTGGCTTCGGCTGCGGGGGTGCGTTGTTGGTCCTGCTGCGGCCCGGCTGGTTGCAGAACACCGTCCGCGTCACGATCCGCCCGTTCGGCAGGCGTACGCGCTCCCGCCGCAGATAGCCGAAGGCCACCAGCTCGCGCATGGCGGCGGCGGTCCGGGTGGTGCCCTCGCGCATCTTCCGGGACATGGTCTTGATGTCGACGGGCGCGCCGGCGGGCACCGACTGGATGTACGCGCCGATGGCGCGGGCCAGCCCCGACAACTCCTCGTGCTGGAGGAGGTCGTTGCCGATGATGGTGAAGCGCTCGGTGTGGCGCGTGTTCTCGTGGATGACGCCGCCACTCGTACGCCGGTGAGGGTGGTTCTTGCCGCCGTTACGGGACGGGGGGTATGGGCGCACGCTAGTGTTCTGGCTATCCATCGGGAAGGTCTCGCTTCCTGGATGGTCAGGCCCTCGCACTGGGATTGCCGTCCCGGCGAGGGCCGACGCATGTCTGCGGTTGTGTCGGTCGCGCTGAGCGTAGATCAAGCAACCGGGCCCGGCGCCAGCCCAGTTGGCATATTTCACCTGCATGGGTGACGGCGTCGCCGTGGGAGGGAAAGGGTGGGTTTGGTGGGGTCATTTCCCCTCTAGTACTTGGCACTTGGGGCCACCCGAGCCACCGGAACCCGCTTTTCCGAACTCCGGTGAACCGGCGAGATCCAGCTCCGTTCCGGAGGCGCAGCAGATCGTTACCGCCCCGTCGGCCGGCGAGAAGCCGAGCCGCCCCTCCCGCCCTGCCCGCACAGGTCGACAGAGGCGCCTTCGCCGCGTTCCAGCGCACGGACCGTGCCAGGGAGCTGTTCCAGCAAAGGCGAGAGGATGTCGTCGAGACGTCCACCGGCCAAACCGACTGGCCACCGTCGGGTGAGGTGCCAACCGAAGTCCCTTCAGTCCTCCTGATGCGCATCCATCTCATGTCTCCGCCGACCTCGCACAGTTGCCGCGCGGGGAACCTCCACAGACGAGCCCTTGGCACTTCTTGGGGACCATCACTCGATCGACGCGCGGAACCTCTCCAGGGAGCCGGCGAGATCACCTCGTGCACCGCCCCCTGGGGGAAGAGTCGAACGAGACTTGCCCTCAAGCTCTCGCGTGGCCTGGAGAACCGCTTGCGCGAGCTCTTCGGCCGTGCAGTTCCCCAGCAACGTCCCCTTTGCGGAAACCGGGACGGCTCCCTTTCGATCGCGCTTGAAGTCAAGCCCGAACGACGTGTCGGTGCCCACGAACGAAACAGCCTTCTTCTCCCCGGTGATGAGAGGCCGAAGCGAGTCGAGAAGCAGGGGGACTGACAGATAGATCATCATTCCTCGGTCGGGGGCATGGCCCGCCGACCCCACGGACGCGCAGTCCCCTTCGCAGGTGATGTCCCCGAGGTCGAAGTCGCCGGGTTCACCTTGGTCGGGGCGGACTGTGAACGTCATCTGGATGCCCGCGTCACTCGAAGCGGTGGGTGACAATCCAGTCGTCATCATCTTCGACCGAAACTGCGCAAAGTGACCGTCCGTCCACGGAAACGGCGATGAACTCGCGGAATCCAGTTGAGTCGGCAAGACGAGAGGGGAGCCGATTCCGGATCGTGTCCCTCACTCGGAGCCAGCCTCTCCTTTCACTTCCAGGGTTCGAGGTGAGCAGCAGAAACTCTGCGTCCTGGTCGTAGATCCGTATGCGCTCTGCCTCTGCGTGCCAGCGAAAGTCCACCTGATCGCGCGCATCCGGATTTGTGTGGGGAATCGATGACGTCGGTTGCACGTAGATTCCGGTCACAGCGAGTATCGCCTTCTGGATATCTGGCGCACCGTGGGGAATTGCTCCGGTGGTCGCTTCCAAGCCGTGCGATCTAAGAGACTCGATCAACCTGGAGTCTTCCGCGTGCTCATTTTTCATTTTTCCCAGCCCTCGTTGGAGAAGAAGCGGTGGTAGCCACCGGACGTGGCTGGCAGCCGTGGCCGCTGCCCGTCCAGCCGGGCCTGGCCCTTGGTGCCCGGTCGGTAGCCAGTAGGTTCTTCCCGGGGGTCGGGATCCTGATGGAGCGCTCGTAGTCAGCATTAGGATCGGGTCGACAGCGGCCCGTCTCCGGGCCCGCGCGGAAATGCGGATTCAGTCCTCAGAGCTGTCCGCCGACCGCGTCGGTCGTTCGGGAAGGCGGTCTGAGGCCTTTGCCAGGGCGTTCAGTATGCTTTCGAGATCCACTGCCGTGTCGGCGCAGAACGCTTGGTCGTTCTTCGAGATCGAGGCAACGGCCTCATTGAAGTGTTCTGTGTCGGGTCCGGACTCCTCGATCAGTCGAACGGGGACGATCATCCAGTTCTTCTCCCCCGGCCTGAACTCCCATTTTGTCTTCTCGGGTCCCGAACGCACCACCTCCTCAAAAAGTGCCTTGAATTCGTCGCGTGGATACGCGAAGCGCCATGCCAAGAAGGTCACTTGGAGATGCCCTTCGAGCGGGTGTCGCTCCGTTGGTGACCTGAACCAGACGACCTGATCGAATCCCTGCAACACCTGCCTGGCCCGTCTGCTTCTGCCTTGCGAGGCGGGTTCGTCTTTCGCGTTCAACGTCGCCCCCAGGGGGACGGCATTTTGTACTCGCCGCTTATTCTCAAGATTTTTTCTCACTCGTTGGAAAGCCGCAGCGCGCGCTCGTAGTCCCCCCGCGGGATGGGTTGGTTGCTCAGCCGGCGGAGGCATAGGCAGAGATCCGGCTGACATACGCAGCGTCCGCTACTGCGTGCAACTGGACCTCGTCCGAGTGGATGTCCAAGGTCACCCCGTCAGTCCCTTCGACGGAGATGTCGACGACCGGATCAGTCCCGAAGCCGTTCATCGTCACGTCCCGCAGCCCACCGAGGGAGAGTGTCACCTGCACGGTGTTGTACCCCTGCGCAGCCCATTTCGCCGGGGGCTGTTCTGGGTACACGTCGAGGTCGAACCGCAGGTTCAGAGACGGGCCCTCGCGGCCGACCTCCACGGCGTGCAGCCGGACAGAGGTGAGCGCAGGAGGACGGCCGCCGTAGATGCGGTCGAGGCCACCGCTGTCCGCGAGCAGAGAAACCCACGTCATAGAGCTCACCTGTCAATACTCGTAGTGCAATGCCGTTCCCGGCACATGCCCGTTGCGCGGGTTCTCAAAGGGTCTCACGTTGAGGTGTGGCCCTTGATCACCGACGCCGCCCTCTCCGTAGTAGTGGCCAAAGGAGTGGTCCTGGATGATGACTCGGCTTCCGTCTTCCCGCTCGAAGAGGTATTCACGTGTGATCACAGGACGGTGATCGTCCGTCATGATCTGCTGACCGTCTCGTGTCGTCATAGGAACTCTGCGCAGTTCGTAGGGTTGTTGGGACATGGGTATACCCAGGTCTCGCTTGGCTTCCCTGAACGCGGCGCTACGACTCTCCAGCTTCTTGTGTGTTGGCGGGTCTTCGCACGGCGCCAGCCCCAGCGGGTCGCTCCACGTGTGTGGGTTGTGGACGTACGTCGCCGGGTTCGGGGCGGGGGCCAGGCCCAGGGGGTCCTGGGTCAGGTAGCGGGCCGATTCGGGGTCGTAGTAGCGGAAGAAGTTGTAGTGGAGGCCCGATTCCGGGTCGAAGTACTGGCCCGGGAATCGGAGCGGGGTGTACGCCGTGGACGTCCTTGTCCAGGAGGTCGTGCCCCAGAGGGTGGTGCGGGAGCGCCAGGCCAGTTCGCCCGTCTCGTCGACGAGTTCGGTCGGGGTGCCGATCAGGTCGGAGACGATCGCGAAGAAGCGGATCTCGTCGGTGTCGTGGCGGTGTTCTGTCTGGGCCAGGGGGCGCAGGCCCGCGTGGTCCCAGGTGAGGGTGAGGGTTTCCGTCGACTGTTCGCACAGGGTCGTGCCGTCCCACGTGAAGCGGATGGTTTCCGTGGGCGAGTGCTTCGCGATGCGGCGGCCCAGCGGGTCGTAGACGTAGCGCCATTCGGTGCCGTCGGGCGTGATGACGGACGTCAGGCGGTCCTCCGCGTCCCAGGCGTAGTGCCAGGTGTCCGGCTTCCTCGACAGGCGGGTCTTCTGGCGGAGGACGGTCCGGCCTTGGGCGTCGTGTTCGTAGCGGACGCCGCCCGCGCGGGTGATGCGGGTGCCGGTGTAGGTGCGAGGGCCCGTCGCCTCCGTGTCGCGGGGCCACACGGCTTCCGTCTGGTTGCCGGCCTCGTCGTATGCGTACCGCTCCGTCCACTGGTCGGCGCGTACCGCCGTCACCCGGCCCGCCGCGTCCAGGTCGAAACGGCGCGGGCCGGCGAGGTGGTCGTCGATGCCGACCAGGTTTCCGTCCGGGCGGTAGTGGTACGCCCGGTGCTGCAGGCGCCGGCCACCGCGGCTCGTCACCTTGTGCGCGGTCAGCCGGCCCGCCTCGTCGAAGGCGGAGGTCAACTGTGCGAAGTCGCCGACCGCGCGGGTCAGTTCGCGGCCCACGGCGTCGTGCGTGAAGGACATCGTCCGGCCGGACGTGGTCAGCTCCGTGCGGCGGCCCGCCGCGTCGTAGGACCACGCGCTCACCGCCCCGCCCGGCGTCGTGCGGCCCGTTCGCCGGCCCACCTCGTCGTAGGAGAACGCGAGCGTCCGTCCGTTGATCGTCTCCGACATGAGGTGGCCGTACCGGTCCCGCAGACGCGTCAGCGTCGCGTCCGGGCTCACCGCCATCGCCAGCTCGTCGAAGACGTCGTACTCGTAGGTGGTGACCGCACCGCCCGCGTCCTTGCGGAGCACCTGGCCGAGAGGGTTCCGCTCGAAGCGGATCGTTTCACCGGCGCCGTTGGTCCGCGATTCCAAGCGTCCCGCCGCGTCGTACGCGTACGTCACGGTCCGGCCGTCGAAGTCCGTCTCGGACGCCGTTCGGCCCGCCGCGTCGTAGGCGTATGCCCAGGTCAGGCCCTGCGGGTTCGTGACGCCCGTCAGCTGGAGCGCCGCGTCGTGGGTGAAGGAGTAGCGCGTCCCGTCCGGGGTGGTGCGGGTCGCGAGGACGTCGAAGTCGCCGTAAGTGAAGACCGTGGTGCCGCCGATGGCGTCCGTGTGCGTCAGACAGTTGCCCTCGCCGTCGTACGTCCAGGACTCGACGGCACCGTCCGGGTTCACCCGGCGGCTGAGCCGGCCTTCGGGCGTCCATTCCAGCCGAGTCTCCGCGCCCAGCGGGTCGGTGACCCGGACCGTACGGCCGAAGACGTCGTAGCCGTACGAGGTCGTCGCACCGAGCGGGTCGGTGACCGCGATCGGAAGCCCCACGTCGTCGGTGCGGACCCGGGCGACCGCACCGAGCGGGTCCGTGACGGTCGTGAGCCGTCCCCGGTCGTCGTAGCTGAACTCCGTGCGCGCGCCAGAGGGGCTCGTGGCCGATGTGCGATTGCCGCGCTCGTCGTACGTCTGCCGGACCGTCGTGCCGTCCGGGCGCCGCACCCTCACCGGCAGCCCGAGTGTGTCGTATTCGGCGGTCGTGGTCCGCCCGTCGGGGCGGGTGACGGTCGTGAGCCGGCCCTCCTCGTCGTAGGCGAAGAGGGTCGTGTGGCCCAAGGGATCCGTACGGGACAGCAGACGGCCTCGGGCGTCGTACGTGGACCGGGTGACCCCACCGTCTGGCTCTGTCTGGGCGGTGATCCTCGCCTGGTCGTTCACCTCGAAGCGGGTCGTCCGGCCGAGTGCGTCCGTGTACGTCGTCTCGCCGTCGCCCCAGGTGAAGCGGCCGGCCATGACGCCGTCGCGGCCCGACTGGGACACGCAGCGGTCCCGCTCGTCGTAGACGTAGGCGTAGCGGTGCCCGTTGCTGTCGGTCCAGGACGTCATCCGGCCCCGCTCGTCGTAGCCGAAGCACAGCGGGCGGCCCGCGGAGTCGGCGACCGAGGTCAGATGGCCGTCGGTGTAGCCGTAGCGCCGGACCTCCTGGTCGCCCAGGTGCAGGGCCGTGATCCGGGATCCGTCCGTGGTCAGGCGGACCCGGTACCCGCCGTGGTGGGCGAGCTCGGCGGGCGCACCCTCCGCGTCGTACCCCAGGGTGATCCAGTTGCCGTTGCGGTCGTCGATCTGGACGAGGGCGGCTTCGTCTCCGTCCCCGTCGCCGACAGTGGCGAAGTGGCGGACTACGCCCGTCTCCGGGTCTGTGACCGTGTACGTGCCGTCCGACGTGTCCCGGTCCAGCCGCCAGCGGCGGGTGCCGTGGGTCGGCAGCACCGGGACGCCGGGCGCCGGATGCGGGTAGGCCAGGATGCTGCCGTCCTCGCAGAGCAGGAGCACGCCCTCCGCGTCGATCTCCAGGCGCTGGTCGATCGTGCTCGCCCACGACGGCCCGAACCAGCGGCCCGCACGGTAGGAGGACTCGTAGTGCCGGCGGAGCACCACCGGCAGGGTGCCCGGCAGGGCGAGGTCCGTCTGGGGCAGGAAGACCCGTCCCGTGGCCATGTCCACGGGGTCGCCGCAGTCGCACTTCTCCTTCGGCTCCTGGCCCTTGCCGTGAGGGTCTTCCGTGTGGGCGTCGCGGGCCGGGCCCTTGGCGCCGCCCGGCTTCGTGGGCACGTCGTCCAGGTGCTTGAGCCGCGTCAGTGACTTCAGGCCGCCCGCGCCCTTCGTGCCGATCAGCTCGGGGACGAGGCGGCCGAGGAACTCCGAGGGGTCGCCCTTGGCCGCGTCCCAGGCGTTCTTCAGGGCACGGTCCGGGTTGGCGGCGGTGGAGACGAGGCCGGCGAGGGTGGTGTTGACGCCCTTGTAGTACTCCGCCGGGTGGGTCAGGTTGTACGGGTCCATCGGGTCGAGCGAGCGGACGAAG
This sequence comes from Streptomyces sp. NPDC051921, assembly GCF_040680975.1. Taxonomy (NCBI): domain Bacteria; kingdom Bacillati; phylum Actinomycetota; class Actinomycetes; order Kitasatosporales; family Streptomycetaceae; genus Streptomyces; species Streptomyces sp. NPDC051921. Next base: position 73,686 of record NZ_JBFAXU010000012.1, on the reverse strand, counting down.
TTGAGCAGGCCCGCCGTGCCCTTGACGATGCCGCCGCCGAAGTGGGCCAGCTCGAAGCCCTGGCCCACGCCGTAGTCCACCAGCTCCAGCTTGGCCTTCTCCAGGCCCGTCGGCTCCTTGGGCGCGTGCGCGAGTGCGGCGCGGACCGCGTTCTTCGCGGTCTCCCCCGCCTCGTTCCGTGCCTTCCGGGCGTCGTTCAGGATTTCCTGGGCGCGCTTCCGCTTCGCGTCGCCTGGGTCGGAGAAGTCCCCGGGATGGGGCAGCGGGCTGTCGCTGTGGCGGGCCGCTTCGTAGGCGTCGGCCTTCTTCTTGTAGGCGTCCGCCGCTTCCTTGGAGTCCTTGTCGCCCTCCTTGTACAGGGCGATCGCCTCACGCGCCTTGCCCTGCGCGCTCACGACCGCGTGCCCGTACGTCTCCAGCGCCTTGGCCGCGTTCTCCATCGCGTCCGCCGCGTGCAGCCAGTCGGTCGGCAGGGTCTGGAACTCCTCCCGGAAGGTGTCGGCCGCGGCGCCCTTCCAGTGCGCGGAGTCCAGCTTCTTCATGCCGCCGCCGACCAGGTCGAAGGCCTTCTGGAAGTCCCGCAGGTTCTTCACCGCGGCCGTGATCCTGTCCGGCTTGCCGTGGACCAGCTCGTCGGCCTGCTCGGTCTGCCCGAGCTGCTGCTCGCCGACCTCCGCACCGAGCGAGGAGGCGGCTTCGTCGCCCCAGTCCTCGACCGCGTCCGCCCAGTCGTGCGCACCGGCCTTGTCGAGGGCCTCGCCGGTCTTGTCGGTGACGTAGTCGACGCCCTCGCCGACCAGCTCCTTGCCCTTGTCGATCCCGCGGTCGACACCGTCGACGATCTTGTCGCCCCACCCCTTCCAGTCGACCATCAGCGGCTCTCCCCCCACCGCGGCTGCTCGGCCTGGTCGATCGTCGCCTGATCAGGGGCGAGCTTCTCCTTGAGCTTCGCGTCCACGAGGTCGCGGTCCGCCGGGTCGATCAGCCCGGAGCGCTCCATCGAGTCCAGCTCCGCGTCCATCACGTCGTAACCGGTGTTCTTCCAGGTCTGCTTGACCTCGTCGTGGGCCTTGGAGAACGATTCCGGGCTCCAGTCCGCGCCGTCCCACGTGTTCTGGTCGCGGATGGTCTCCCAGCGCATCTGCTTGACCTCGTCCTCGGACAGGTGCGGATTGCCGTTCAGCGAGTTCACACCGATCTTGAACGTGTCCTTGACGTACTGCTCCTGCTCCGCGAACGAGCCCGCCGACAGGCCGACCCCCTGGGCGAAGCCGTTGCCCCGCATCGCCAACGCCCGCACGCCCCACTCCCAGCGGTTGCAGAAGGTCTCGAACTCCGAGGTCAGGCCGCCGTGGCCCAACTCCAGCCCGGACAGGGCCAGCTCGGAGAAGCCCCGCCCCATCGACGCCTGGCCGATCATTCCGAGGTCCTTCAGCTCGGCATGCGCCAGATCGATGCCCTTCGCTATCTCCGCCAGTGCCGCCGGCGGCACCACGAGCTCCGGTTCGTTCCCGCTCACTGCTTCCCCGTTCCCCCGAGATCCACTGCCACCTCGTCCGGGACGATGCCCGCCACCGGCGGAAACACCATCCCGTCCGCACTGCCCGCGTCCAGGGCCACCCCACCCGGTCCCGGCAGCATCGGCACCATCACGTCAAGCAGTCGCGCACCCAGCACCGTCCGGTACGTCCACTCACGGCCCGCCTCGCCCCGTGCCGCGGCGAACCGGGCCAGCGCCTCCTCGTCCGAGAACGCGCAGATCCACCGCACGCCGTTGAAGTCCGCAGTCCACAGGCTCCCGAACTCGTCGAACGGCACCAGCACAGCGGTACGGCGGAACTCGCCGAGCAAACGCGCAAACTCTCGGCGCGCCGCCTCGGTCCCCTTCGCCGGCTCCCCGCCCGACGCCTTCTCCGCCGGAGTCTGCGATGTCGCCTGGACCGTCTCGGATGCGGTAGTCGGCTGCGTCGCCGGAACCGACGCGGTCGCCAAATCAACGAGTCTGGAGACCCGTTGAGGCTTCGATATGTCGTCCCCGTTGTCAGTCACTCACGCATGCTGCCATGCGATCATTCCCACAAGCAACGAACAAACGGCCGATTCCTGTCATGCCGGTCGGCCGGCAACTGCCGTCGAGTCGGTCGGAAATGGGCGGTTCAGCCGACCCATTGCTTGAGCGGCTCGAAGAGCTCCTGGGTCATGGCGCGGGTCCGCTGCTCGACTGCCTCCACGGCGGCCTCCTCCGGGATCGGTGGTGCCTCCCACGCTACGGGTTCGTCCGTCCACGCGGACGGATTCGTCGCTGTCGCCACGTGGCGACGCCGGCATATGCCGGCGGCCGAGGGGGTGGGGATGCGGAGCCTTCACCCGTGCGGGTTGCCCGTGGCTCGTGGGCACGGCGAAGGCCGCCGCCCCGGGCAGGGGCGGCGGCCTTCGGTTCGTGCGCGGCCCGGTGGGCGTCAGTCCTTCTTCGGGTCCTCCAGGCGCGGGAAGAGGATCGCGCCCTTCGTGACCGTCGTGCCGGCGGGGAGCTTGCCCCACTCGCCCGCGTCCTGGACCGGCTGGGCGGCCAGGGCGCCCAGGGACGCCTCGGCGCCCAGGGACTCCCAGAGGGCCTGCGAGGTCTCCGGCATGATCGGGTTCAGGAGCACGGCGACGGCGCGGAGGGACTCGGCGGCCGTGTACAGGATCGTGGCGAGGCGGGCGCGGCCCTCCTCGGACTCGTCCTTCGCGACCTTCCACGGCTCCTGCTCCGTGATGTAGCCGTTGACCTGCTTCACGAAGTCGAAGATCGCCAGGATGCCGCCCTGGAAGTCCAGCTCCTCGCCGATCTTCGCGTCGGCCGTCGCCACGGCCTTCGCCAGGCCCTCGTGGACAGCCTTCTCCGCGTCGCCGTCCGCCGTCGCCGCCGGCAGCTCGCCGCCGAAGTACTTGCCGACCATCGCCGCCACGCGCGAGGCGAGGTTGCCGTAGTCGTTGGCCAGCTCGGACGTGTAGCGGGCGGTGAAGTCCTCCCACGAGAACGAGCCGTCGCTGCCGAAGGCGATCGCCCGCAGGAAGTACCAGCGGTACGCGTCCACGCCGAAGTGCGAGGTCAGGTCCTGCGGCTTGATGCCGGTCAGGTTCGACTTCGACATCTTCTCGCCGCCGACCATCAGCCAGCCGTTGGCCGCCACCCGGCCCGGGACCGGCAGGCCCTGCGCCATCAGCATCGCCGGCCAGATCACCGCGTGGAACCGCAGGATGTCCTTGCCGACCAGGTGCACGTTCGCCGGGAAGGTCTCCTCGAACTTCGCCGGGTTCTCGTTGTAGCCGACCGCCGTCGCGTAGTTCAGGAGCGCGTCGACCCACACGTAGATCACGTGCTTGTCGTCCCACGGGATCGGGATGCCCCAGTCGAAGGTCGAGCGGGAGATCGACAGGTCCTGCAGACCCTGCTTGACGAAGTTCACGACCTCGTTGCGGGCCGACTCGGGCTGGACGAAGCCCGGGTTCGCCTCGTAGAACTCCAGCAGCTTCGGGCCGTACTCGCTCAGCTTGAAGAAGTAGTTCTCCTCCTTGAGGATCTCCACCGGCTTCTTGTGGATCGGGCACAGCTTCGTGCCGTCCTCGGCCTCGATGAGATCGCCCGGGAGCTTGTACTCCTCGCAACCCACGCAGTACGGGCCCTCGTAGCCGCCCTTGTAGATCTCGCCCTTGTCGTACAGGTCCTGCACGAACTCCTGGACGCGGTCGGTGTGACGCTTCTGGGTGGTGCGGATGAAGTCGTCGTTCGCGATGTCCAGGTGCTCCCAGAGGGGCTTCCAGGCCTCCTCGACGAGCTTGTCGCACCACTCCTGGGGCGTGACGCCGTTCGCCTCCGCGGTGCGCATGATCTTCTGACCGTGCTCGTCCGTGCCGGTGAGGTACCACACCTTCTCACCGCGCTGGCGGTGCCAGCGGGTGAGCACGTCGCCTGCGACGGTCGTGTAGGCGTGGCCCAGGTGAGGAGCGTCGTTGACGTAGTAGATGGGGGTCGAGACGTAGAACGCCTTCGAGCCCTGCTTCTCGGATCCAGTGGCCGCCATGGTGCGAATTTTAACGGCCGGGAGACGCTGCCCCCGCCGGGGCGGGGGCCCCGCACACGCCGGGGGCCCGGCCGCGCGCGTGCTGCGTGCGGTGCCGGGCCCCCGGAGGTGGTGGTGCCTGGGCTTCGCGCGGGTCCTTACAGCGACCAGTCCGCGAGGAGGCCCTTGTAGAACGCCGCGTGCGGGGTCTCCACCGGGGCCGGACCGGCGAAGTGGACGCCCGTGCGGGGGGTCGCGAGCTTACGGAGGTAGTCGAAGGCCTTGTTGTCCTCCTCGCCCCACACCGTGAAGCGCCAGTGCACCGGGGTCTTGCCGTCGGCCGCCGCCTCCGTCAGTGCCTGGGTCGCCGCCGTCTTCGACTCCGGAGCGCCGTCCGTCTGGAAGACGACCAGGGCGGGGAGGGCCGGGTCCGCGCTCTTGCCGTGCAGGGCGAGGACCTCCTCGACCGCGCGGTCGTAGTTGGTCCGGCCCATCCGGCCGAGGGTCGCGTTGATCTCCTCGACGCGGTCGGGGGTGGTGTCGGCGGGACGCAGCTCGGCCGTGCCGTCGATCTCCGTCGAGAAGAAGACGGCGGTGACGGCCGCCTCCTCGGAGAGGTGCGCGGCGAGTGCCACCGTCTGCTCCGCCAGGCGCTGCACGGAGCCGTCCTTGAAGTACGGCCGCATCGACCCGGAGCGGTCCACCACGAGGTACACCGCCGCCCGCGCGCCCGTCAGCCCCTGCTTCTTCAGGACCGCGCCGGCCGCCTTGTAGGCGTCCACGAGGTGCGGGGCGTCGGCCTTGAGGCGGGGGAGGGCGAGGGCCGGGCCGGCCGGGGTCTCCACGCCGGCCGCGGTGTCCGCGTCGGCCGGGGTGTCCGCGTCGGCCGGGGTCTCCACGCCGGCCGCGGTGTCCGCGTCGGCCGGGGTGTCCGCGTCGGCCGGGGTGTCCGCGTCGGCCGGGGCTGCCGACTCCGCCTCCGGCTCGGGGGCCGGGGCCGGGGCGGTTGCCGGGGTCGGGGTCTCGACGGTGGCCGGGGCCGCCGCCTCCGGCTCCTGGTCCGTCTCCGCGGCCGCTGCGACGGGGGTCTCCGCCTCGGCCGCGCTGTCGTCCGGCGCCTGCGCGCTCGGCTCCTCGGTTGCGGCCGGCTCCTCGGTCGTGTCAGCGGCAGCCTGCGGCTCGGTGTCCGTGGCGGCGGTTGCGTCCTCGGAGGCCGGGGCGCTCTCCGCCGCCGTCTCGGTGCTCGTCGCGTCCTCCGCCGGAGCGGGCTCCTGCTCCGCGGGCGCCTCGACGGGCGCCTCGGCCTCGGCGGCCTGCGGTGCGGTGGCCTCCGCCTCGGCCTCGGCGGCCTGCGGTGCGGTGGTCTCCGTCTCGGCCTCGGCGGCCTGCGGCGCGGCGTCGTCGGCATCGGGCGTCTGCTCGGCGGGAGCCGCGCTGTCGGAGGACGCCTCCGCGGCGAGCTCCTGGGCCGCCGGCTCGACGCCGTCCGTCTGCTGCTCCGCCTCGTCGGCGACCGGCTCCGCCTGGCTGTCGGCCGCCTCGTCGGCGACCGGCTCCGCCTCGGCCTGCGGCTGCTCCGGCGAGGCCTCGGCGTCAGCCGCGGACTCCGTCTCGGACGCGGCCGCCTGAGGCTTCTCGGTCACGGCCACGGCCTCGGCGTCAGCCGCACCCGCACCCGCACCCGCGACGTCCGTCTCCGACGGAGCCCGTCGTGCGGCCGGGATCTGCGGGTTGTCGAAACTCGCGGCCACCAGGTCCGCCGCCGCGCGCTCCGCGGCGGTCTCCGCCGGGGCGGTCTCCTCGGCGGCCTTCGGCTCGGACGGAGCCGCGTCCGCGGTCGGCGCGGACGCCTCCGCCGCGGCGGGCGCGTCCGCCGCCTCGACCGGCTCCGCCGTGGCCTCCGGCCCCGCCGTGGTCTCCGTCTCCGTCGTCGTCTCCGTCTCAGGCGCCGCCCCCTGGGCCGGGACGGAGGTTGCCGGGACGTCGGGCTCGGCGTCGTGCGCGCGGTTGCGGCCGAATACCTTGTTCAGCAAGCTCCGAATACCCATGGGCGAACCCCTTCGCATGAGTTGGGTGCGGTATGCGTCCTTCATCCCTGGCCAGGGCGGACACGTAAGGTTAGCGGCCGCCCTCCCCGCGCCCTACGACCCGGGCGCCCCCGGTTGCCGTGCATTCATCGCGCGTTCACTCCATCGCCGCCAGTGTGCAGAGGTGTGCACATAACGTCACCGCGGACCAGAGCCGAGCCATGGAGGACGAAGTGCGCAAACTGCTGCCGATGCTGAGCAACCACTCACACGGAGGCGGTCGTTCCGCCATGACGTGCCGGTTCCGGTGCGGTGACGCCTGCTTCCAGGAGGTGCCCAACACCAGCGCCAACGAGTACGTCGGCGACGTCATAGCCGGCGCGCTCTCGCGTCGCTCCGTCATGCGGGCGGCCGCCGTCGTCACCGTCGCCTCCGCCGCCGGCGGTGCCGTCGCCCTCGGCAACGCGCCCGCCGCCGAGGCGCACGGCGGCCACGGGGGCCACGGCGGGACCAGGGCCACCGGTGCCCGCGGCCTCCGGTTCACCCCGGTCGCGCCCAACACGGCCGACCAGGTCACCGTCCCCGAGGGCTACGCCCAGAACGTCGTGATCCGCTGGGGCGAGCCCATCCTCCGCGGCGCGCCGGCCTTCGACCCGGAGAAGCAGACCGCCGCCGCCCAGGCCGGCCAGTTCGGCTACAACAACGACTTCCTCTCCCTCCTCCCGCTCCGCGGCGAGCCGCACCGCCAGGTGCTCGTGGCCAACCACGAGTACACCGACGAGGTCCTGATGTTCCGGGGCTACGACCCCGAGAACCCGACCCGCGAGCAGGTCGAGATCGCCTGGGCCGCGCACGGCCTCGGTGTCGTCGTGGTCCAGGAGGAGCACCGCACCGGCAAGCTGACCGCCGTCACGCGCCACCACCTCAACCGGCGCCTCACCGCCACCAGCGAGTTCGAGCTCACCGGCCCCGCCGCCGGCAGCGACCTGGTGAAGACGTCCGCCGACCCCGAGGGCCGCATCGTCCTCGGCACGCTCAACAACTGCTCCGGCGGCACCACCCCGTGGGGCACCACCCTCCACGGCGAGGAGAACTTCAACCAGTACTTCGCCAACGCCTCCAGCGCCACCGACAAGCGCTACGGCATCGGCACCGGCGCCACCGAGCGCAAGTGGGAGCGCTTCGACAAGCGCTTCGACCTCAAGCAGGAGCCCAACGAGGCGCACCGCTTCGGCTGGGTCGTCGAGCTCGACCCGTACGACCCGGAGTCGACCCCCCGCAAGCGCACCGCACTCGGCCGCTTCAAGCACGAGGCCGCGCAGCCCCGCCTCACCGAGGACGGGCGGCCCGTCGTCTACATGGGTGACGACGAGCGCTTCGACTACTTCTACAAGTTCGTGTCGAGCAAGCGGATGAAGAAGGGTTCGTCGCGGGCCGCGCACGCGCACAACCTCACGCTGCTCGACGAGGGCACCCTCTACGTCGCCAAGCTGACCGGTGACAGCCCGGCCGCCGAGATCGACGGCACCGGCAAGCACCCCTCCGACGGCGAGTTCGACGGCTCCGGCGTGTGGATCCCGCTCGCCACGGCCGGCCCCGACGGCAACGTCTCGCACGTCCCCGGCATGACCGCCGAGGAGGTGTTCGTCTTCACGCGCCTCGCCGGTGACAAGGTCGGCGCCACGAAGATGGACCGCCCCGAGGACATCGAGCCCTCCCCCCGCACCGGCCGCGTCTACGTCGCGCTCACCAACAACACCAACCGCGGCAAGGGCACCAACCCGGGCGCCGACGAGGCCAACCCGCGCAACCTCAACAAGCACGGGCAGATCCTGGAGCTCGCCGAGCACTGGGACGACCCGTCCTCCGACGGCTTCGCCTGGCGCCTGTTCCTCGTGGCGGGCGACCCGAACGACCCGGCGACCTACTTCTCCGGCTTCCCGAAGGACAAGGTCTCCCCGATCTCCTGCCCGGACAACGTCGCCTTCGACCCGCACGGCAACCTGTGGATCTCCACGGACGGCAACCAGCTCGGCTCCCACGACGGTCTGTTCGGTGTCGCCACGCGCGGCGAGCGGCGCGGTGAGCTCAAGCAGTTCCTGACCGTTCCGCGCGGTGCCGAGACCTGCGGTCCGATCGTCCAGGACCGCCGCGTCCTGGTCGCTGTTCAGCACCCGGGCGAGATCGACGGCGCCTCCGTCGAGAAGCCGGCCTCCGTGTGGCCCGACGGCCCGGGCAGGATCGTCCGCCCGGCCGTGGTCTCCGTCTGGCGCGCCGACGGCCGCGACATCGGCGTCTGAGCCGGGAGCCGCTCCTCAGCCGGGGGTGGACGTCAGTCCACCCCCAGCCCCTCCCGGAACCTCACGAACTGCTCCTCCGGCTCGCCCGTGTACACCCACGGCACCCAGGCCGCTCGCGCGCCCAGGAGTCCGAGCAGTTCCCGCGCCACCTCCACCTGGCCCGCGTAGCACGCCGCGTGGGCCAGGTAGTTGAGGTCGGCCACCTCTTCGGGTGCCACCGGACCGCCCGGCTCGCGCCCGCCGATCCAGCGCGCGTGGGTACGCCGCAGCTCCGTCACCGCGAGCTCGTGCTTCCAGTGCTGGTCGAAGCCGCGCACCGGGCCGCGGCCCAGCGCGCCGTCGGCGATGTAGCGGTACTCCTCGACCCGCGCGACCTGCACGAGGATGGGCAGCGGCGAACCGGGCGGCGCCACGCCCGCCGCGTCCCGCGCGAAGTCGTACATGGCCCCGTGCGTGCCGTGCCAGCGCGCCGACCAGTAGCGCAGCACCTGCGTGTGGCCCTCGGTGTTGTACGGGTCCCGGCGCCGCAACTCGTCGAACCAGTGCCGCAGTTGGCGACGCGGTACCCCACCCTCGTACAGCCGGGCGACCGAGAGCAGCGAGACCCACGGCATGGGGTCCGCCGGCGCCGCGTCCGCCGCCATGAGGCAGGCGTCCACGGACGCGTCGATCCGGCCCCGGTCGACGGCGCTGCCACGGCCGGCCGCGATGGCCGTGTCGAAGACCCGCACCACCTCGGTCGCCGCCCGCAGCACCGCCGCGTCCGGGTTGCCCGGCTCGGCCGCCCGCCAGGCCTCGACGGTCGAGCTGCCCGCGGCGGCGTGCGAGAGGAGGCGCAGCCGGTGGGTCCGGCGCGACCAGTCGTCACCGGTCGCCGCCAGCAGGTCCCGTACGCCCTGCCAACGGCCGATGACCATGTCGTGCCGGGCCTCGGTGAGTGCGCGGTCGCCGAAGTCCGGGTCGAAGTCCGGGGTGAAGCGCGCGACGCGCGAGGACCGGCCCGAACGCGACGGGCGGCGCAGAGCGGCCATCCGGGTACCTCCCTCGTAAGCGGAACCGATGGAACCGATGGAACCGATGGAACCGATGGAACCGATGGAACCGGCGGGACCGGCGGGACCGGCGGGAACCAGCGGATCCGGCGGTACGTGCAGGGCTTGTGGGGCGTGCAGGGCGTGCAGGGCTCGTTCGGCTCGTACGGGATCAGAAGTCGGTGGCGAGCGACTCGTCCGCCCGCCGGGCGCGCGGCGAGTCCGGCGAGGCGTAGGGCTCGGCGGCGGCCAGCGCGCGGCCGGCGTCGAGGCGGGCCGGGCGGTAGTAGGCGCTGCCCTTCTTCCAGTACACGAGCATCGGCACGACGCCGACGGCGAGGCCGCCGAGGCCGATCGCGCGGGAGGCAGTCGACAGCTCGCCGAGCGACTCGACGAACACCCACAGCATGAAGGCCGAGCCCAGCAGCGGCCACACCCCGCCCAGGACGAAGTCCCGTACGGAGGCGAGCAGCAACTTCTTGTACGCGACGACCGCGGCGATGCCCGCGAGGCCGTAGTAGAAGGCGATCTGCAGACCGATCGCGCTGACCGCGTCGCCGAGGACCTCGCCGACCGATCCGGCGGCGGCCGAGGCCGCGAACATGACCAGCGCGGCGGCGCCGACCGCGAGGACCGCGACCCACGGGGTGTTCCAGCGGCGGTGGACGGTGCCGAGGGCGGCCGGCAGGGTGCGGTCGCGGCCCATCGCGAAGAGCGAGCGGGTGACCTGGATGAGGGTGGTCTCCAGGGTGGCGACGGTGGACAGGAGCACCGCGAGGATCAGCAGCTTGCCGCCGACGCCCGGCCAGATCTCCTGCCCGAGCACGGCGAGGACGTTCGCGCCGGCGTTCTCGATCTGTTCGGGGCTCAGCAGCACGTTGACGGCCACCGTGAACGCCTCGAAGAGCAGGAACACCACGCCGATGCCGACGAGGGCGGCGAGCCCGGCGGTGCGGCGGCTGTCGCGGGTCTCCTCGCTGAGGTTGCTGGTGACGTCCCAGCCCCAGTAGTAGAAGGCGGCGATCAGCGCGCCGGATGCGAAGCCGGAGGTGCCGCCGAAGTGCCCGAATCCGAACCAGGACCAGTCGAAGGCGGTGGCGCCGCCGCGGTGGATCAGCGCGCCCAGGACGAAGACCACCATGAGGAACAGCTCGGCGCCCGACATGAGGAGTTGGGCCCGTACGGTCAGCCGCGCGCCGCCCAGGACGACGAGCAGCATCATCAGGAACCAGCCGGCGCCGACCGCGCAGGACAGCGCGGTGTCGTCGGCGTGCTCGGGGGCGATGAGGGAGAGCGTGAGGGTCCCGGCGGGGAGCGAGCCGGCGACCATGAAGACGGTGGCGGCGAAGACCAGCGCCCAGCCGGAGAGGAAGCCGAGGAACGGGTGGAGGGTGCGGCCCACCCACGAGTAGCCGGCGCCCGCGTTGACGTCGATGCGGCCCAGGCGGGCGTACGCGAGGACGATGCCGAGCATGGGTATCGCGCAGTAGAGCAGCGCGGCCGGCCCGGCCAGGCCGACCGCACCGAAGAGCACGGCGGTGGTGGCGGCGAGCGAGTACGCGGGAGCGCTGCCGGCCACGGCCATCACGATGGTGTCGAACGTACCGAGGGCATTGGGCTGGAGGCCCCTGCCGGGAGGTCTGCCGGATGCTCTGCCGGAAGTCGTGCGCATGGCGGTGTCCTCGGGGGAGGGAGAGGAACAGGTGGGGGGACGTGCGGAGGCGGGCGTGCGGGGCGGGGGGGGGAAGTGACCGTGCCGCCAGGGCGCTTGTGGCAGGGAGGAGACGCCGATCACGGTGAATTCGTGCGCATCGTAGTCGTACCTGTGGGTTCCGGTAACGGCGGTGGGAGGGTTGGGTTCCGCTACCGCCGGTAAAGGCTCCTGTACGCCCCATTGGCGAGGTTTACGAGCGTGCGTGCGCGTGGACTTCCCCGCGGGATACCCGTTCGGGATGCCCGTTCGGGATGCTCTGGATTCTCTGGATTCTCTGGATCCTCGGGATTCCCCGCAGGGTTCGCGGGATCCCCCGCGGGGTTCGCGGATGTCCGGCGGGTTTGCGGATCCCCGGTTGGTTCGGGGCCTCCCCGGTGGGTTCCGGGCCGTCCCCGCTCTGTTCCGGGCCGTCCCTGCGGGGTTCGGCGACGCTCAGGGCGAGGCGATCGCGCGGGCCGCCCGCACCTCCTGCCGCAGTGCGGCGAGCACCCCCTCCTCGTCGCCGCCGAGGTCCACGCGCACCTCCACGAGCACGTCGCTGGACCGCAGTCCGTCGGCGAGCTCGCGCAACTGCCGTCCCACGGCGGCGACCTCGGCCGGTTCGGGAGCGGGCGCGCCGTGGTCGACGCGGATGCGGGCGGCGGTGGTGGCGTCGACGACGCGTTCCACCGCGATGGCGAGGGGCCACCAGGCGGCGGCCAGGTCGCCGGCGGGCGGCGGCTCCGTCAGGGCGCGTTGGAACTCCGACCGTACGGTCGACATGTCCCGGTACAGCTTGCGCCGGGCCCGGTGCCGGGCCCCCGGGTCGGCGCCGACCGCGCCGGGCGCGAAGGCCAGGTCGAGGTAGCCGGCGGTGTCGGCGACGGCGTCGGCGAGCCGGTCGGCGACTCGCGTGTGCCAGGACTCCGGCCACAGCAGGTACCCGGCGACCAGGGCGATCGCGCAGCCGATCAGGGAGTCGTACAGGCGCGGCAGGACCAGGTGGAAACCCTGGTGGTTCAGCAGGTCGGAGAGGAGCAGGATGACCGGGGTGATGGCCGCGGTCTGGAAGGCGTAACCCTTCGCCGAGAAGGCCGGGATGAGCGCCGCGAGCACCATCATCACCGGCACGTCCCACCAGCCGCGCGGCACCGCGGCGAGCACCGGGGCGGCGAGCAGCAGTCCCCCGGCGGTGCCCAGGGCGCGGAGCACGGCCCGGGAGAACACCGAGCCGAAGTCCGGCTTCAGGACGAAGGTGACGGTGAGCGCGACCCAGTACGAGCGGGGTACGGCGACGAGCGAGACGAGGGCCTGGGCGAGGCCGATGCAGAGGGCGAGGCGGAGGCCGTAGCGCCAGGAGGCGCCGGACAGCAGGACGCCGCGGGCGGCGCGGCGGCCGCGCACGCGCAGGGCGGCGGGGCGGCCGAGGCGGTCGTCGACGTTGTACGGGCGGGGCTCGGCCCCGTGCACGACGGTCGCGGCGTGGCGCACGGCCTCGTCGACCGCCTTCTCGGACGGGCGGCGGGCCTCGGGGAGGTCCACGTCGGGCTTGCCGGTGCGGTCCTCCTCCACGGCGTCGGCGAGCGCGCGGACGGCGGCGGGGATCTGCGGCGGCAGCGGCCGGTGGAAGCGGCGGGCGGCGAGATGGGCGGCCGGGGCGGCCTCCACGAGGGGGATCAGCGCGTTCAGCTGGGACAGCAGGCGCACCAGGGTGGGCGCCCGTCCGTGGTGGCGGGCGCGGCGGGCGAGCACGAGGTCGTACGCCTGGTTGAGGGAGGCGGTGACGGCCTGTCGGCGTTCGTCGTACGCGTCGGAGCCGGTGGCCTCGAAGAGTTCGGCGACCGCCCGGTAGGTCCCCGCGACGGCCGCGCGCTCGGGCTGGGCACCGCGCAGCGGCCACCCGAGCAGGGTCAGCACGAGCACGACCACTCCGCCGAGGGTCAGCAGCACCGGCGCCTTCCACCAGGGCTCGGGCATGGGAAGGCCGGCACCGACGACGGCGTTGAGGAGCAGGAGCAGCCCGGAGACGGAGGCGACGGCGCCGATCGACGAGATCATTCCCGACACGAGCGCGACGAGCGTGAGCACGACGACCGCGAGCCAGCCCTGCCCGAACACGAGCGTGCCCAGCGTGACGCCGAGCGCGCCGAACAGCTGCGGCACCGCGATGTTGAGGACCCGCATCCGGTAGGCGTCGGCCGTGTCCCCGATGACCCCGGACAGCGCCCCCATCGACACGAGCGCCCCGTACTCCACGTGGCCGGTGGCCAGCCCGACGGCGAGCGGTGCGGCGAGCGCGACGGCGGCACGGACCACCGCGGGCCACGGAACGGGCGTGGGCTGCGGCCGGAGCCCGGCGGTGAGCCAGGACGGCGGGGACAACCGGGGGCGTTTCGCCATGCGACCAACGTAGGCGGTGGGGCGGGCCGGGCGGGGCGGGGCGGGGCGAGCACGACCGCGGGGGCGGCGTGGGAAGGCGCGGGGTGGAGGCCGGGGGCGGGGGTGCCTCCCGTGGTGGCGGTGGCTGCCCAGGTGGGCTGCGGGTGCCGGAGCCAGTCGCGGTCGTCGTGGCCGGTCACGGTGCCGGCGGGCGGCTGCGGGCCGGGACGCCGGCCGTGGTGGCCCGGCGGCGGGAGCGGGCCGGGGGCCGGGGCAGCTGCGGTCAGCTGCGGTAGTTCTCCACCTCCGCGGCGGGGCGGAGGGCCGCCGTGTCCGGGTCCTCGCCGAACTCGGTCTTCGCGCGCCGCTGGCGCAGCAGGTCCCAGCACTGGTCGAGCTGCACCTCCACCTCGGCGAGGCGGGAGCGCTCCTCGTCCAGGAGGCCGCCCGTGCGCTGCCGCAGGGCGCGCTCCTCCTCGACGAGGGCGCCGATGTTCTCGAGGATCTCGTCGTTGTCCATGCCTTCCAGCGTGGCCGATCGGTGCCCGGCCCGCAGGTCGAGGGGGCCGGGGGCAGGGCACCGTCGTCGCTCCCCTCGCCGATGCCGTCAGTGGCGCAGCGCCTGGGAGATCTCCGCCTTCGTGGCGCCGGACAGCGAGCGGTTGCTGCGGGCCGTACCGGACTTGGACTTCCCCGGTTCGACCCCGTTGATGTTCAGCACGACCGCGTCGAGCAGATTGCCCTCCGTGTCACGGAAGTTGACCAGGATCGTGTAGTCGGCGTTCTTGTCCTTGGGGTTGGTCGCCGTGATCTCGGCGACCGTCCGGTCGCCGTCGACGGAGGTCGGCCCCGCCTTGACGTCGGCGGTGGCGGTCGCCCCGTCCTTGACCTCGTCCATCTTCTGCTGCGCGGCCGAGGCGGCCGCCGCGGTGGCGGACGAGACGATGTCCCCCGCCGCCTGCTGCGCCTCGTCGCACCCGGTGAGGGCGGATCCGAACGCGGTGACGGCGAGCAGGGCGGCGGCCACGGACGCGGCACGGCGGCTGCGGCGGCGCGTCATACGCCCTCGCTCCCGTACGAGTCGTCCGACGCGAGCGCCCAGACGACGAAGACGGACACGGCCATCGAGAACAGCGCCCACCACGGCTGGTACGGCAGGAACAGGAACTGGGCGACGATGTTGAGCGAGGCGAGCGAGATGCCCGCGATCCGGCCCCACCCGGCGCCCTTCAGGATCCCGATGCCGGCGATGGCGACGACGACGCCGAGGCAGAGGTGGATCACGCCCCACGTGGTCAGGTTGAACCTGTACACGTAGTCGCCGACCCGGGCGTAGACGTTGTCCTCGGCGATGCCGGCGATGCCCTGGAAGACGTCCATGATGCCGGTGACCAGCATCAGGACACCGGCGAAGAGGGTGCCGCCGGCGGCCCAGCCGCCGCCGGCCGCCCGCTGCGTTGACTTGCGCGGAGGTGCGGTGTTCTGACTCATGGCCTCATCGTCTGAGCGCCTGTTCGGTTCCGAATCTTCTGCTGAGCCGTACGGGTGAGGCGTGATCCTCGGCACCCCGACTGATCCACTTGCGGCGGGTACGGCCCGGGTGTGCCCTGGAGGGTGCACCTGAAGGCGCGGGAAAGGAGCCTCCGACATGGCCGCACACGCAGCGGTACCCGCCCGCAGGCAGTTCAGCACGCACGGCTGGGGGGTGCCCGTCACCCTCGGCATCGCGTACGGCCTCTACGCCGCGACCAACGCCCGCCAGGGCTCCACGACGACCTGGGGCGACTTCTGGGTCGGCGTCATCAGCGGCGTCGTCGTCGCCGTCTCCGTGTGGGCCCTGCACCGGTTTGGACGGCACCTGTGGCGCGAGCTTCGCGCCGCCGCCTGGGGCGCTCTCGCCGGCATCGCGATCGGCTTCCTCTACAGCCTCACCGGCGCGAGCATCTACTCCTCGGTCGTGCTGGGTCTGATCGTCGCCGGCGTCAACGGGGGTGCCGCCTACTACCTCTTCTACACGCACGAGGACGCCGTCGGGCACCCCGCGCCGTACTGACCGCGGCCGGTGCGGCGGCGGTGGTAGGCGACGGCCACCGCCGCGAGCAGCGGCGGCCAGAGGACCAGCGGCGCGTAACAGGCGACGAGCACGGCCTCCTGGGCCGGTGAGGCCGGGATGCCCGGGCCGAGCCCGGCGTACTCGGCGTACACACCCCACGCCGCGATCGCGCACAGCCCGGCCACTCCGGCGAGGGCGGCCGCGGTCGCGGCGGCGGGGTTCACCCGGCGTCCGCCGAGGAACGGCATCCACCGCGGGAACACCTCGCCCCAGGCGCGGACGAGCCCCAGCGTCAGGAAGGCGAGCAGCTCGGAGACCAGGCTCAGGGACACCACGTACAGGGATGCGCCGAGCCCGATCGTGCCGTCGCCGGCGTCCTGGGTGACCGGCAGTCCGGCGACGAGCGCGAGCCGCCACAGCCCCGACGGCAGCACGGCGAGCGGCACGGCATGGGCGGCGAGCACGGCCCAACGGGGCACGGTGGGAAGAGCGTTCGTCTTCAGCATGGCCCCAGCCTCGCGGCCGGCCGGGTCGGCCGCGTCGGCGTGACGGCCGGTCCGCCTCCGCCGCGCGGGGGAGCCGCCCTCCTCCCGACGCCCCGGCGCTGCCGCGGCTCCCCGGCCCTGTCCGTCCGGCCCTGTCGCTCCGGCGCCTTCCTCTGGCACCGCGCTCCCACCCGTCGGAGACTGGTGGGAGCGGACCCGACCCCGCCCGCCGGGAGGACACGCGCATGACCGACCTCGCCACCGACCTCGCCATCGAGACCGAGGGCCTGGTCAAGGTCTTCGGCACGAACCGTGCCGTGGACGGCGTCGACCTGCGTGTTCCCGCGGGCACCGTCTACGGGGTCCTGGGCCCGAACGGCGCCGGCAAGACCACGACGGTGAAGATGCTCGCGACCCTCCTCAGACCCGACGGCGGTCATGCCCGGGTGTTCGGGAAGGACGTCGTCCAGGACGCCGACGCCGTACGCGGCCGAGTCAGCCTGACCGGCCAGTACGCGTCCGTCGACGAGGACCTCACCGGCACCGAGAACCTGGTCCTGCTGGGCCGGCTGCTCGGGCACGGGCGCCCGGCCGCCCGGGAGCGCTCGGCGCAGCTGCTGGCGGCGTTCGGCCTCGCGGAGGCGGCCGACCGGCAGGTCAAGAACTACTCGGGCGGCATGCGGCGTCGCATCGACATCGCCGCGTCCATCCTCAACACCCCCGACCTGCTCTTCCTCGACGAGCCGACGACCGGCCTCGACCCGCGCAGCCGGAACCAGGTCTGGGACATCGTCCGCGCGGTCGTCGGGCAGGGCACGACGGTCCTGCTCACCACCCAGTACCTCGACGAGGCCGACCGTCTGGCCTCCCGTATCGCCGTCATCGACCACGGCAGGGTCATCGCGGAGGGCACCAAGGGCGAGCTGAAGTCCTCGGTGGGCGCGGGCTCGGTGCACGTACGGCTCCGCGACCCCGGACAGCGCCCGGCGGCCGAGCGGGTCCTGGCGGGCGTCCTCGACGGGGCGGCGGTCCAGCTCGACCCGGACCCGGTGGCGCTCACCGCCACCGTCGACGGCCACGGCACCGAGCTCGGCGCCTCCGAGCAGGCGGCGCGGGCGCTGGCGGAGCTGGCGCGGGCCGGGATCACGGTCGACGACTTCGCGCTGGGGCAGCCGAGCCTGGACGAGGTGTTCCTGGCACTGACGGACAGACCGGCGGACGGCGGGCGGGAGAGCGGGCGGGACGGGCAGGACGGCGGGAACGACGGGAGTCAGAGGAGCAAGGGGAGCCGGAGGAGCGAGGGAGACCAAGGGAGCCAGAGGAGCCAGGGAAGCCACGGAAGCCAGAGGAGCCAGGGAAGCCACGGAAGCCAGAGGAGCCAGGGAAGCCACGGAAGCCAGAGGAGCCACGGAAGCCACGGAAGCCAGGGGAGCCAGAGAGACCGGGGGAGCGACGGGGGCCAAGGGGGCCAGGGGGACCAGGGGAGCCGGGGGGACGAGCGGAAGGGAACGACGGGATGACCACCGTCACGACCACCGGCAAGGACACCCGGCAGACCGACGGCCCGGACTTCGTCGCGCCCAGGGCGGACGAGCTCGCCGCCCTGCTCGTGGGCCGGACCCGGCCGCCGCGGCCCAGCGCGCTGTCCGCCTCGCTGACCTTCGGCTGGCGGGCCATGCTCAAGATCAAGCACGTGCCGGAGCAGCTGTTCGACGTGACGGCGTTCCCGATCATGATGGTGCTGATGTACACGTACCTCTTCGGGGGTGCGCTGGCCGGTTCCGTGTCGGCGTACATCCAGTTCCTGCTGCCGGGCATCCTGGTCATGTCGGTCGTGATGATCACGATGTACACCGGCATCTCGGTGAACACGGACATCGAGAAGGGCGTCTTCGACCGCTTCCGTACGCTGCCGATCTGGCGTCCGGCGCCGATGGTCGGCTATCTCCTGGGCGACGTCGTGCGCTATCTGATCGCCTCGGCCGTGATGCTCACGGTGGGCGTCGTGATCGGCTACCGCCCGGCCGGCGGGGTGGCGGGCGTGCTCCTCGGCGTCGTGCTGCTGCTGGTCTTCTCGTTCGCCTTCTCGTGGATCTGGACCATGTTCGGGCTGCTCCTGCGCAGCGAGAAGTCGGTCATGGGCGTCAGCATGATGGTGATCTTCCCGCTGACCTTCCTCTCCAACGTCTTCGTCGACCCGAGGACCATGCCCGGCTGGCTCCAGGCCTTCGTCAACAACAGCCCGGTGACCCATCTGGCGACCGCCGTCCGGGAGTTGATGGCCGGGAACTGGCCGGCGGCGGACATCGCCTGGACGCTGGGGTGGTCGGTACTGCTGGTGGCGGTCTTCGGCGCGGTGACGATGCGGCTCTACAACCGCAAGTGATCACTTGCGCGGCGTGGTCTGCTGCACGGCCCAGCGGTTGCCGTCGGGGTCGGCGAAGTAGACGAACGACCCCCACGGCTGGTCGTCGATCGGGCTGACCTCGATGCCGCGGGCCGTGAGGTCGGCGTGCGCCTCCTCGATGTCGGCGACGACGACCTGCATGTTGTCCAGGGACCCCGGGGACATCTCGGTGATCCCCTTTCCGAAGGCGATCGAACACGCCGAGCCGGGCGGGGTCATCTGGACGAAGCGGATCGCCTCGCTGACGGTCACGTCGTGATCGGGATGGAACCCGACCTGCTCGTAGAAGGCCTTGGCCCGGTCGACGTCGGTGACGGGGACCCCGATCAGTTCGAGCTTGATGTCCATGAAGGCATCTTGCGCCGGGCGCGTGCGGGCCGCCCGTCGACCGTCCCGCCGGGCGCGCGCGGGCCGCCCGTCGGCCTTCCCGTCGGGCGGGTGCGGGCCGCCCGTCGGCCTTCCCGTCGGGCGCGTGCGGGCCGCCCGTCGACCGTCCCGCCGGGCGCGCGCGGGCCGCCCGTCGACTTTCTCGCCGGGCGGGTGCGGGCCGCCCGTCGGCCTTCCCGCCCGGCGGGGCCGGCCGCCCGTCGGCCATCGCCCGGCGCGGGTCGGCCGCCCGTTGACCTTCCCCCGCCGGGAAGGCGCAGCCTCGGTCGTGCCGGGCAGGAAGCCCGGTCCAGAGGGGCTGAAAGGCTGGGGTCATGCTGCTGACGATCGGGGACTTCGCCCGCGCCACGGGGCTCTCGGCCAAGTCGCTGCGCCGATACGACGAGCTGGGCCTGCTGCCGCCCGCCCGCGTCGACCCCTACTCCGGCTACCGGTACTACGCCGAGGAGCAGGTGGACCGGGCGCGTCTGGTGGGCTGGCTGCGCCGGATCGGGATGCCGCTCGCCGAGGTCGGGCGGGTCTGCGCCCGGTACGAGACGGACGCGGCGGGCGCGGCCCGGGCGATCCGCGCGTACTGGGCCGGGGTCGAGTCGGAGACGGCGGCGCGACGGGACCTGGCGGCCTCCCTGGTGGACCGGATGAGAGGAACCACCATGCCCACGACTTCCTGTGCCCTGGACGCGGCCGTGCTGCTCGACCGCGGATCGGTCCGCCCGTCCCAGCAGGACGCGGCCCACGCCGGCCCGCGGCTGCTGGCCGTCGCGGACGGCTACGGTCCCGAGGGCGCGCGGGCCGCGGGGGCGGCGGTCGCCGCGCTGGGGTCCGTACCGGACGCCCTGCGTCCCGGTGATGTCCTGAACGCGCTGGAGGACGGGCTGCGCGGCGCGAACGACGCCGTCGCCGGGCTCCGGGAGTCCGGGACGACCCTGACCGCGGTCCTGCTCGTCGGCACCCGGCTCGCGCTCGCCCATGTGGGCGACTCGCGGGCGTATCTGCTGCGCGACGGCGCCCTGGTCCGGCTCACCCGTGACCACACCGTCGTGCAGGCGCTCGTCGACGCCGGGGAGCTCGACCCCGCGGAGGCGCCGAACAGGCCGGACCGCGCGCTGCTCCTGAAGGCTCTCGACGGCGGGGACGTGCCGCCGGAGCCGGAGCTCGGAGTGCGCGAGGTGCGGCCGGGGGACCGGTTGATGCTGTGCACGGACGGGCTCTCGGCGGTGGTGCCCGCCGAGGAGCTCCGGATCGCGCTGGCCTCCGGCGGCACCCCGGAGGCCGTCGCCCACGCCCTGGCCGCCCTGGCGCGCGGCCTGGGCGGCCCGGACAACGTGGCGTGCGTCGTCGCGGACGTCGTGCCGGGACGCCAGGGCGCCGGCCTCGGCGGCCACGACGCCTCCTGAGGCCCTGAAAGCTCCTGGAGCCCGTCCGGTGGGGCCGGGCCGGCCTCTGGCGCCTGCCCGGTAGGCCAGGCCTCCTGGAGGAGCCAGCCCGGCGGGGCCGGCCCCCCCATCCATGCCTGACCGATCAGGGCCTGGTGGGCTGCCCTGGCGGCTCCGGCCTCCCCGGCCTGCCCGGCCTATCCGGCCTGCCCGGCCTGCCCGGCCTATCCGGCCTGCCCGGCCTGCCCGGCCTTCCCGGACTCCCCGGCATCCCCCCGCACCACCACCACCGGACACGGCGCGTGCCGCGTCACGTTGGCGGAGACGGAGCCCAGGACCGCCGCCTTGAAGCCGCTGTGGCCGCGGTCGCCCACCACCAGCAGGGACGCGCCCGTGGCCTGGTCGACGAGGGCCTGGGAAGGGTTGCCGCACACGACCGTGCGGGTCGTCGCGGCGGCCTCCCGGGGGCTCAGGGCCTGCTCCAGGGACTCGTCGAGGATCTGCTTGGCGAGCCGTTCGGGGTCGAACTCCGGCGGCACGCCCGGCATGAGCGTCGACCAGGACGCCGGGTACTCCCAACCGATCACCGCGTGGAGGGAGTCCCCGGTGAGGGCGGCCTGCCGGGCCGCCCACGTCAGCGCCTTCAGGGACGACGCCGATCCGTCCACGCCCACCACGATCCTGCCGCCGGTCATCGCCGACCTCCGTTCGTCGTCGTTGTCGTCGTTGTTCTCGTTCTTCTTGTTGCTCTCGTTGTTCTCGTCGGAAAGCCTCACCCGACAACGACGCGACAAACGGATCAATCCAGCCGCAGGTCGGCCAATTGCTTCTCGAACGGGACGATGTCCACCTCGGCCTCGGCCTCCTCCCGTGCCGGCCGCGCCCCGACCAGCTCCGCGAACTCGCTGCCGGCGCGGGTGATACGGGTCGGCAGGCCTTCCGTGTACTCGTCGCCGCCCGAGCCCCAGTCCTCCGAGGCCGCGTAGACGGCGGTCGGGGCGACGACGGCCCGCAGGTAGGCGAAGAGCGGGCGGAGGGCGTGGTCGAGGACGAGGGAGTGGCGGGCGGTGCCGCCGGTCGCGCCGATGAGCACCGGGGTCCCGGTCAGCGCGGCCGGGTCGATCAGGTCGAAGAAGGACTTGAACAGGCCGCTGTACGAGGCCGTGAAGACCGGGGTCACGGCGATGACCCCGTCCGCCCCGGTGACCTTGTCGATCGTCTCCTGGAGCTGCTCCGACGGGAACCCGGTGACGAAGTTCTTCGCGATGTCGACGGCCAGGTCCCGCAGTTCGACCACCTCGACGTCGACGGCGTACTCCTGCTCGGCCAGCCGGTAGCGGGCGGCCTGGAGGAGGCGGTCGGCGAGCAGCCGGGTGGAGGAGGGGCTGCTCAGGCCGGCCGAGACGGCGATCAGCTTGAGTGTGCGCATCGGGGTCAGGCCTCCTTCCGGGCCGTCACGGCCGGGTGCAGCGGGGCGGTCGCCGGGACGTCCGCGGGGCGCAGGTTCGCGAACTCCTTGCGCAGGACGGGGACGACCTCCTCGCCGAGGATGTCGAGCTGCTCCAGGACCGTCTTCAGGGGCAGCCCCGCGTGGTCGACCAGGAAGAGCTGGCGCTGGTAGTCGCCGACGTACTCGCGGAAGGACAGGGTGCGTTCGATGACCTCCTGCGGGGAGCCCACGGTCAGCGGGGTCTCGCGGCTGAACTCCTCCAGGGACGGGCCGTGGCCGTAGACCGGGGCGTTGTCGAAGTACGGGCGGAACTCCCGTACCGCGTCCTGCGAGTTCTTCCGCATGAAGACCTGGCCGCCGAGGCCGACGATCGCCTGCTCGGGGGTGCCGTGGCCGTAGTGCGCGTACCGCTGCCGGTAGAGGCGGACCATCTTCTCGGTGTGCTGCTTGGGCCAGAAGATGTGGTTGGCGAAGAAGCCGTCGCCGTAGTACGCCGCCTGCTCGGCGATCTCGGGCGAGCGGATGGAGCCGTGCCAGACGAACGGCGGGACGCCGTCCAGCGGGCGCGGGGTGGACGTGAAGCCCTGGAGCGCGGTGCGGAACTTGCCCTCCCAGTCGACGACGTCCTCCCTCCACAGCTTGTGGAGGAGCGCGTAGTTCTCGATGGCGAGCGGGATGCCCTGGCGGATGTCCTGGCCGAACCACGGGTAGACCGGTCCGGTGTTGCCGCGGCCCATCATCAGGTCGACGCGGCCGTCGGCGAGGTGCTGGAGGGTCGCGTAGTCCTCGGCGATCTTCACCGGGTCGTTGGTGGTGATGAGGGTCGTGGAGGTGGACAGGACCAGGTTCTCCGTGCGGGCCGCTATGTGCCCGAGGAGGGTCGTGGGGGAGGACGGCACGAAGGGCGGGTTGTGGTGCTCGCCGGTCGCGAAGACGTCCAGGCCGACCTCCTCGGCCTTGAGCGCGATGGCGACGGTGTTCTTGATCCGCTCGTGCTCGGTGGGGGTCCGGCCGGTGGTGGGGTCGGCCGTCACGTCGCCGACGGTGAAGATCCCGAACTGCATCGTGCTCACCTCTCGCTTCCAGGTTTGGTTGAATCTTAAATCATTGCGTCCAACGGTGCCACCCTCCGTCGTATTCCGAGCCCGTACGCTGGAGGCATGACGGATCTGGAGCGCTGGAAGGAGCGGGGCGTGATGCTCCGTGTCTTCGTGTACGTCTTCGCGACGCACGCCTTCGCCGGATTCGTCTGGCTGCTCTTCTACGTGGGCCAGAACGCCCAGAAGTAGCCCCTGGGCGGCCGGTTCCCGCCCACCGGGAGGGCCTCCCGTAAAGTCCCCGACGTGAACGCTGCGATATCGGTCGTGGGAATCGGCGCGGACGGCTGGGACGGGCTCCCCGAGGCCTCCCGCCGCACCCTGCGCGCCGCCGAGGTGCTGATCGGCGGCCCCCGCCAGCTCGACCTGCTGCCCGCCGCCGACTGCGCCGGCACCCGGGTCGCCTGGCCGAGCCCGCTGCGCCCGGCCGTCCCCGGCCTGCTCGCCGCCCACGAGGGGCGCCGCGTCGCCGTCCTCGCCAGCGGCGACCCCCTCTTCTACGGGATCGGCCGCACCCTCGCCGAGCTCGTCGGCCCGGACCGCCTCGACGTCCGGCCGCACCCGTCCTCCGTCTCGTACGCCTGCGCCCGGCTCGGCTGGCCCCTGGAGGCCACCGAGACGATCTCCCTGGTCGCCCGGCCGGTCGACGCGCTCACCGCCGCCCTCCACGACGGGCGCCGGCTCCTCCTGCTCGGAGAGGGCCCCGAGAGCCCGGCCCGGGTCGCGGCACTGCTGCGCGAGCGCGGCTGGGGCGGCACCCGGATCCGGGTCCTGGAACAGCTCGGCGGCCCCGGCGAGCGGGTCCTCGACGGCACCGCCGCCGACTGGCCGTACGAGCGCACCGACGCCCTCCACGTCCTGGCCCTCGACTGCGTACGCGACCCGGACACCCTCCGGCTCGGCACCACGCCGGGCCTGCCCGACGAGGCGTACGAGCACGACGGGCAGCTCACCAAGCGGTACGTCCGCGCCGCCACCCTCGCCGCGCTCGCCCCCGCCCCCGGCGAACTGCTCTGGGACATCGGCGGCGGCTCCGGATCCATCGGCATCGAATGGATGCGGGCCCACCGCGGCTGCCGGGCCGTCGCGGTGGAGAAGCAGCCCGAGCGGGCGGCGCGCATCGAGCGGAACGCCGCGGCCCTCGGCGTCCCCGCGCTGCGGGTCGTCACGGCCGCCGCACCCGCAGGCCTCGCCGCGCTCCCCACCCCCGACGCGATCTTCATCGGCGGCGGTCTGACCGCGCCCGGCCTGCTCGACGCCTGCTGGGACGCGCTCCCGGCCGGCGGCCGGCTCGTCGCCAACACCGTGACCCTGGAGTCCGAGGCGCTGCTCGCCGACCGCCACCGGCGGCACGGCGGCGAGCTGATCCGGCTCGCGGTCGCCGCCGCCGTGCCCGTGGGCGGCTTCACCGGCTGGCGTCAGGCCATGCCGGTCACCCAGTGGTCCGTAACGAAGGGTTGAACAGAGAGATGACCGTCTACTTCATCGGCGCGGGCCCCGGCGCGGCCGACCTGATCACCGTGCGCGGCGCGCGGACCCTGGCGAAGTGCGGGGTCTGCCTGTACGCCGGCTCCCTCGTGCCGACCGAGCTGCTCGCCGAGTGCCCCCCGGACGCGAAGCTCGTGGACACGGCGAACATGGACCTCGACCAGATCGTCGCCGAGATCGCCGCCGCCCACGCGGCCGGCCAGGACGTGGCACGGCTGCACTCCGGCGACCCGTCCGTGTTCAGCGCCATGGCCGAGCAGATGCGCCGCCTGGACGCGGCCGGCATCCCGTACGAGGTCGTGCCGGGCGTCCCGGCCTTCGCGGCGGCCGCGGCGGCGCTCAAGCGCGAGCTGACGGTCCCGACCGTCGGGCAGACCGTCATCCTCACCCGCATCGCCCAGCAGGCCACGCCCATGCCGGAGGGCGAGGACCTGGCCACCCTCGGCCGCAGCGGAGCGCTCCTGGTGCTCCACCTGGCCGCCCGCTACGCGGACCGCATCGTCGCCGAGCTCGTCCCGCACTACGGCGCGGACTGCCCCGCCGCCGTCGTCGCGATGGCCAGCCGCCCGGACGAGGTCGTGCTGCGCGGCACCCTGGAGGACATCGCGGACCAGCTGAAGACCTCGGGCATCACCAAGACCGCCGTGATCATCGTGGGCCGCACCCTGGCGGCCTCGGAGTTCCGCGACAGTCACCTCTACGACCCGGCCCGGGACCGCCACACCTGCTGACGGTCCCCGCGGCCGGACGACTCAGGCGTTCGGCCGCTTGCCGTGGTTCGCCTTCTTCTTCTTGCGGGCCCGCTTCTTGTTGCCGCGCTTCGCCATGGGGTTCTCCCTCCAGGACACGGGGTGGGGGCTTTGCGCTGGTAAGCCTAGGTTCGGGGGAGGGGTGCCGCACGTCGGGCGGGCCGCCCGGGCCTTGCGCACGCGGACGGCGGTGCCCGGCACGCGGACGGCGCGAAGGGCGTCGGTGCGACCGATCGCCATGAACGCCGCCCCGGCCGCGACCTACGGCACCGGGGTCGTCTTCACCTCGGAACGCCGTTCCCGCGTGATCCGTCCGCCGACGGGACACCCGTCGGTCCGGCTCCTGCCCCGGGACCTGCAGCCGTCGCGGAGACCGCCTGACGGGCGGTCGCCGTGCCCTCGGCCGCCCCCCGTTCCGCGGCCCACTCCGGTGCGACGACCGCCATCAGCGTCGCGTCCACCCGCTCGCCCTCCCACAGCAGGGCCCCGCGCAGCACGCCCTCCGGGCGGAAGCCGGCCTTCTCGTAGGCGCGGCGGGCGCGGGGGTTGAAGGCGTAGACCTCCAGCCAGACGCGGTAGAGGCCGAGGGCGTCGAAGGCGTGACCGACGAGGAGGCGGGTGGCCTCGGTGCCGAGTCCGCGGCCGACACCGTCCGGGGTGAAGCAGATCCGGAAGGCGCAGCTCTCGTTGTCGGCGTCCCACTCGTTGAGGACCGCCTCGCCGACGACCCGGCCCGTCGCCCGCTCCACCACGGCCAGGTCGAGCCGGTCGTCCTGGGCGCCGCGGGAGCCGTACCACCGGCGCAGTGCGGGCTCGTCGAAGTGGGTGTGGTTCCCGGTCAGCCGGGAGATCTCGGGGTCGTCGAACATCGGCAGCAGCGCCGGGACGTCGGCCTCGGTGACAGGGCGGAGGGTGACGAGTCCGCCGGTGAGGGTGGGCTTGTACGAGAAGTCGGTCACCGGGGCATTCTGCGGCCCGCCCGGCGACCACGTCGCGCGATTTACGCCCCCGCCGGCCCGGCCGCCCCGCCCGGCCCGGCCGCAGCGGAGCGGCCCACGACCACCCCCGCGCGGTCGATGCACACCACGTCGACGGCGACCGGCGCGCCGCGCAGGACGGCGAGCGCCTCGTCGCGGGCGCGGACGGCGACCAGGTCGCCCAGCGGGACGCCGACGGCCTCGCAGAGGCGGAGCGCGGCGAGGCCGGTGTTGGCGGAGGCGATCTCGGCGGCCAGGGCCTCGGTGGCGCCGCCCGTGCGGGCCAGGTCGGCGAGGAAGCCCTTGTCGACCTGGGAGCGGGCCGAGTGCAGGTCCAGATGGCCGGCGGCCAGCTTGGAGAGCTTCGCGAAGCCGCCGCAGATGGTGAGCCGGTCCACCGGGTGGCGGCGGACGTACTTGAGGACGGCGCCCGCGAAGTCGCCCATGTCGAGCAGGGCGATCTCCGGCAGGTCGTAGAGGCCGGTCACGGTCCTCTCGGACGTGGAGCCCGTGCAGCCGGCCACGTGCGTGAGGCCGCCGGCGCGGGCCACGTCGACGCCGCGGCGGATGGAGTCGATCCAGGCCGAGCAGGAGTAGGGGACGACGACGCCGGTGGTGCCGAGGATGGAGAGGCCGCCGAGGATGCCGATGCGCGGGTTCCAGGTGGACCGGGCGATCTCGGCGCCGTTGTCGACGGAGAGGGTGATCTCGACGTCGCCGGTGCCGCCGTGGGCCGCCGCGACCTCGGCCACGTGCTCGCGCATCATCTGGCGGGGGACCGGGTTGACCGCCGGTTCGCCGACGTCGAGGGGCAGCCCCGGCAGGGTCACGGTGCCGACGCCCTCACCGGCCTTGAAGACGACCCCGGAGCCGGCCGGCAGCAGCCGTACGGTCGAGCGGATCAGCGCACCGTGCGTGACGTCCGGGTCGTCGCCGGCGTCCTTCACCACCCCGGCCGTCGCGGAGTCCGGCCCCGTCGACTCGACGGCCAGAGCGAACGACGGCGTCTGGCCCTTCGGCAGGGTGATCGTCACCGGGTCCGGGAAGTCCCCGGTGAGCAACGCCGTGTACGCGGCGGTCGTCGCGGCCGTCGCGCACGCACCGGTCGTCCAGCCGGGCCGAAGACCGGTGTGCTTGAGTTGGGCCGCACGCCCGCCGGAACTCATGAACGGACTCCCAGGATTCCCATGCACGTACTCATCCTCGGCGGGACGACCGAGGCCCGCGCCCTGGCCGGGCTGCTGCACCCGCGGGTCCGCGTCACGAGCTCCCTCGCCGGGCGGGTCGCGGCACCCCGGCTGCCGGCCGGGGAGGTCAGGATCGGCGGCTTCGGCGGGCCCGAGGGACTCGCCGCGTGGCTGCGGGAGCACACCGTGGACGCGGTCATCGACGCCACCCATCCCTTCGCCGAGCGGATCAGTTTCAACGCGGCCGCGGCGGCCGCCACCGCCCATGTTCCCCTGCTGGCCCTGCGGCGTCCCGGCTGGGTCCCGGTGGACGGCGACCGATGGCACGACGTGGCGTCCCTGGACGGCGCCGCCGCCGCCCTCGAAGGCCTCGGCGACCGCGTCTTCCTGACCACCGGCCGCATGGGCCTCGCCGCCTTCGCCGACCGCCCCGAGTGGTTCCTGGTCCGCTCCGTCGACGCCCCGGAGTCCCCGATGCCGGCCCGCACCGAAGTCCTCCTGGACCGCGGCCCGTTCACCCTCGACGGCGAACGCGCCCTGCTCGCCGCCCACCGCATCGACGTCCTCGTCACCAAGGACAGCGGCGCCGCCGCGACCGCCCCGAAACTCACGGCCGCCCGCGAGGCCGGCATCCCGGTCGTCGTCGTCCGCCGCCCACCCGTCCCGACCGGCGTCCCGACGACGCCGACCGCGGAGGGGGCGGCGGCGTGGGTGGCGGCTCGGGAGCACGACGGGCGCTGAGCGCGACAGACACGGGTGCCGGTCTTTACACCGAGGGGCTGGGCACGTTCACCCGTACCGGCGGGCAGCAGTAGCCGGCGGCGCGGGCCGGGCGGCCGCCCTCCGCGGAGCGGTCACCCGGTGTGCGGTCGTACGGCGCGGTGTGCGGTCGTACGGCCTCTCAGCCGTAACGCCGCGGCGTCCACGCGATCCTGCGGCCGTCGGCCCGTTCCGTGACCCGGGTCTGCGACGAACCGATCAGGAGGAGCGTGCGCATGTCGACCTCGGCCGGGTCCAGGGTCTTGAGGGTCAGGACGCGGACGGACTGCTCCGGGCCGCCCACGTCGCGGGCGACGACGACCGGGGTGTCGGGGGAGCGGAGTTCCAGGAGGAGGTCGCGGGCGGCGGCCACCTGGTGGGTGCGGCTCCTGGAGCCCGGGTTGTAGATGGCCAGGACCAGGTCGGCCTCGGCGGCGGCGCGGACGCGGCGGGCGATGACGTCCCAGGGCTTGAGGCGGTCGGAGAGGGAGATCGTGGCGTAGTCGTGGCCGAGCGGGGCGCCCGCGGCGGCGGCCGCCGCGTTGGCGGCGGTCACACCCGGCAGGACGCGTACCGGGATGTCGGCGTACTGCTCCTCCGCGGCGACCTCCAGGACCGCCGTGGCCATCGCGAAGACGCCCGGGTCGCCACCCGACACGACGGCGACGCGGCGCCCGCGTCGGGCCAGGTCGAGGGCGAACTCGGCGCGCTCCGACTCGACCTTGTTGTCGGAGCCGTGGCGGCGCTGGCTCGCGCGCAGGACCGGGACGCGGTCGAGGTAGGTGGTGTAGCCGACGAGGTCGTCGGCGTTGACGAGCGCGCCGCGGGACTCGGGGGTCAGCCAGGGGGCGCCGGCCGGGCCCGTGCCGACGACCACGACCTCGCCGCCGGTCTCGCGGGACTCGGGGGCCACGGCGTCGATGCGGGAGGGGAGGACCGCCACCGAGAAGTACGGGACGGTGGTCGGGTCGACGTCGGCCAGGGCGTCCGTGCGCTCGCCCGCCATGAACGCGCGCTCCACGTAGCGCGCGTCCTCCAGGCGGCCCGCCCGTTCCAGGGCGCGTCGCACGGTCGGGAAGGTGCGGCCGAGCTTCATCACGACGGCCGAGTCGGTGCCCGCGAGGCGGGCGGTCAGCTCGTCCTCCGGCAGGGTGCCGGGGATGATCGTCAGCACCTCCTCCGCCTCGCACAGCGGCTCGCCCAGACGGGCGGCGGCGGCGCTGACGGAGGTGACGCCGGGGATGACGGTCGTCTCGTAGCGGTGCGCGAGCCGCTTGTGCATGTGCTGGTACGAGCCGTAGAAGAGCGGATCGCCCTCGGCGAGGACGGCGACCGTGCGGCCGGCGTCGAGGTGGGCGGCCAGGCGGGCCGAGGCCTCCTCGTAGAAGTCGTCGAGCGCGCCGCGGTAGCCGCCGGGGTGGTCGGTGGTCTCCACCGTGAGCGGGTACATCAGCCGCTCCTCGATGTGGTCCTCGCGGAGGTGTTCGGCCGCGATGGCGCGCGCGATGGACCGGCCGTGGCGCGCCGAGTGGTAGGCGACGACGTCGGCCTCGGCGATGGCCTTCACGGCGGCCACGGTCATCAGGTTCGGGTCGCCGGGGCCGAGGCCCACGCCGTAGAGCTTGCCGGTCACTTCTGGATCTCCGCTTCGTGCGCGAGGGCGTTGAGGGCCGCCGCGGTCATGGCGCTGCCGCCCCGCCGGCCGCGGACGACGAGGTACTCCAGGCCGAGGGTGTTGGCGGCGAGGGCGTCCTTGGACTCGGCGGCGCCGATGAAGCCGACCGGGATGCCGAGGACGGCGGCGGGCTTCCCGGCGCCCTTCGCGATCATCTCCAGGAGGTGGAAGAGGGCGGTGGGCGCGTTGCCGATGGCGACGACGGAGCCCTCCAGGCGGTCCCGCCACAGCTCCATGGCCGCGGCGGAGCGGGTGGTGCCGAGCTCGGCGGCGAGCGCGGGCACGGCCGGGTCGGACAGGGTGCAGACCACGTCGTTGTCGGCGGGCAGCCGCTTGCGGGTGACACCGCTGGCGACCATCTGCGCGTCGCACAGGATGGGCGCGCCCGCGCGGAGGGCGGCGCGGGCCGAGGCCACGACACCGGGGGAGTACGCGACGTCCTGGACGAGGTCGGTCATGCCGCAGGCGTGGATCATCCGCACCGCGACGGTGGCGACGTCGGCGGGCAGGCCCGCGAGGTCCGCCTCGGCGCGGATCGTGGCAAAGGAGCGGCGGTAGATCTCCGCCCCGTCCTTCTCGTACTCGAACATCCTCTTGGTCTCGCTCATCTCGTCGTGGGCGTGGGCGTGGGCGTGGGCGTGGGCGTGGTGCCTGCCGGGGGCATGGTGCGGGCCGGGGGCATGGTGCGGGCCGAGGCGACCGCTGCGGGCAAGGAGGCGCGGGGGGTGGGGACGCCGGCCACCAGATAGCCGCCGTCGCCGGTGGCGAGGACGTCGACCCAGCTGCCGTGCGGGTGGCCGCAACGGCGTTCGCAGCCGGAGAAGTGCACGGGCAGGAGGCCCGCGGGCGCGTGGCGGGCCTCGGCGCGCACGTCGTCGAGGGCCTTGGCGCAGCCGGGCCGCCCGGTGCAGGCGGTGACACCGGCGCCGGGCGCGTCGGGGCGTGCGACGAGGCCGAGCGCGGCGAGTTCCGGCAGCCGGGCGGGGTCGGTGCGGACGACCACTCCGCGCCAGGGCGTCAGCCGGATCCCGTCCGCGGGCGACAACGCCCGCAGCTGGGCGACGGTCAGCCGGCCGAGGGGGGCGAGGACGTACACCGCCTCAGGACCGAGCTTGCCCGGCACGGGCGGCGCGCCGTGCGGGAGCGGGGGGTCCGGTACGGGCTCCGCCGTGATCCCGGCCCGCGCGAGGGCCCCGGCCAGGTCGGGGGCGTGGCCCTCGGGCAGCTCCCGTGCCCGCCAGGCCCCGTTGCCGGCCTGGGCGGCCGCGTCGAGGAACGCGAGGGCGGCCGTGAGCGCCGCGCGCGGCGCGTCGGCGGCGGCGACGCGGTGGGCGGCGACGCGGTGGGTGGTGCCGCGGCGGACGGTGCCGGGGCGGGTGGTGCCAGGGCGGGTGGTGCCGGGGTCCGGGGCCGGACCCCCTCCCGCGCCGGGGTCCGGGGCCGGACCCCGCCCCGGGCCGGGGACGGGCCGCGGACCCCCGCCCGTCGCCGACGGACCCAGCAGCGCGGTCCCACCCGGCTCTGCGATCAAGGTCACATCCCCGCCGAGTCCCGCGACGTCGCCGCGCCCGTCGTCGAGGACGAAGAGGAAACGGCCCGAAAGGGACGCGGCCCGCGGTTCCGCGCACAGCAGCGCGTCCAGCTCGCGGACCCACAACTGCACGTCCGCGTGGCCGAGTCCGTCGAGACCGGCGGCCGGCGAGGCCACGATGTTGCGCACCCGCTCGTGGGTGGGGGAGGGCAGCAGGCCCGCGGCGTCGAGGAGGGCGGCGAGCTCGGCCCCGCAGCCGTCACGCAGACCGCGCAGCTCCGCGTTGCCGCGCGAGGTGACACTGACGCCGCCGTCGCCGAGGACCTCGGCCGCCGAGGCCAGCACGCCGACCTGATGTGCCGTCAGCATGCCGCCGGGCAGGCGCAGTCGGGCCAGGAAGCCGTCGTCGGCGGCGTGCAGACGCAGCGCCCCCGGGCATGCGTCACCACGGTCCCGTATGAGTGGTTCGCCCCGTTCGGGCGAGCTGTGAGGGGTGGGCGGCATGGCGGCGAGCATACCCACGGGCCCCCGGCCGTCCGAGGGCTCGTGCGACGGTGTGATCAGGCCTACTCGCCCGCGCCGCCCCACCCCCCGACCCGCACGATCTAGGATGCAGACCGGCATGGGGTCCCAGGACCCCGGGGAGGAAGCCCGGTGAGAATCCGGCGCGGTCCCGCCACTGTGAGCCGGCCCCGGGCACCCGGGTGCCCGGTGAGTCAGGAACTCCCGCCGTCCATACGACCACCCGGGGCGCGGACAACCCCGAGGAAGGGCCTGAGCTCGCCATGCTCCTGCTGCTGTCGCACTCCGACACCGACCTGCTCAGCGCCCGTGCGGCGAACACCGCCGACGGCCCGGTCGCGTACCGCTTCGCCAACCCGGCGCGGCTGCCCCTCGCCGACCTCCCCGCGCTCCTCGACGACGCCCAGCTCGTCGTCGTCCGCCTCCTGGGCGGCATGCGCTCCTGGCAGGAGGGCCTGGACACGGTCCTCGCCGCCGGGAAGCCGGTGGTCGTGCTCAGCGGCGAACAGGCCCCCGACGCCCAGCTGATGGGCGCCTCCACCGTCCCGGTCGGCGTCGCCACCGAGGCCCACGCCTACCTGGCGCACGGCGGCCCGGACAACCTGGAGCAGCTGGCCCGCTTCCTGTCCGACACGGTCCTGCTCACCGGCCACGGCTTCGAGGCCCCGGCGCCCGCCCCCACCTGGGGCCCGCTGGAGCGGACCGCGAGGAACGAGACCGGCCCCACGGTCGCGGTGCTCTACTACCGCGCCCACCACATGAGCGGCAACACCGCCTTCGTCGGCGCCCTGTGCGACGCCGTCGAGGAGGCCGGCGGCCGCGCCAAGGCGCTGTACGTGGCGTCCCTGCGCGCCCCCGAGGCGGAGCTCCTCGACGAGCTGCGCGGCGCCGACGCGATCGTCACCACCGTCCTCGCCGCCGGCGGCACCAAGCCCGCCGAGGCACAGGCCGGCGGCGACGAGGAGGCCTGGGACGCGGGCGCGCTCGCCGCGCTCGACGTACCGATCCTGCAGGCGCTGTGCCTGACCGGCTCGCGCGCCGCGTGGGAGGAGAACGACGAGGGCCTGTCGCCGCTGGACGCCGCCAGCCAGGTCGCCGTCCCCGAGTTCGACGGGCGCCTGATCACCGTCCCGTTCTCCTTCAAGGAGATCGACGAGGACGGCCTCCCGGCCTACGTCGCCGACACCGAGCGCGCCGCCCGCGTGGCCGGCATCGCCGTCCGGCACGCCCGCCTGCGGCACATCCCGAACGCCGAGAAGAAGCTGGCGCTCGTCCTCTCCGCGTACCCGACGAAGCACTCCCGGATCGGCAACGCGGTCGGCCTCGACACCCCCGCATCCGCCGTCGCGCTGCTGCGCCGGCTGCGCGCGGAGGGCTACGACTTCGGCCCGGTCGAGGACATCCCGGGCCTCGTGTCCGGCGACGGCGACGAGCTGATCTACGCCCTCATCGAGGCCGGCGGCCACGACCAGGACTGGCTCACCGAGGAGCAGCTGGCCCGCAACCCCGTCCGCATCCCGGCCGCCGACTACAAGCGCTGGTACGCCGAGCTCCCGGCCGAGCTGCGCGAGCAGGTGGAGGAGCACTGGGGCCCGGCGCCCGGCGAGATGTTCCTCGACCGCTCCCGGAATCCCGAGGGCGACATCGTGCTCGGCGCGCTGCGCCGCGGGAACCTGCTGGTCCTCATCCAGCCGCCGCGCGGCTTCGGCGAGAACCCGATCGCGATCTACCACGACCCCGACCTGCCGCCGTCCCACCACTACCTGGCGGCCTACCGCTGGATCGCCGCCCGTGAAGAGGACGGCGGGTTCGGCGCGGACGCGATGGTGCACCTGGGCAAGCACGGCAACCTGGAGTGGCTGCCCGGCAAGAACGCGGGCCTGTCCGCCGCGTGCGGTCCGGACGCGGCCCTCGGCGACCTGCCGCTGGTCTACCCGTTCCTGGTCAACGACCCGGGCGAGGGCACCCAGGCCAAGCGACGCGTCCACGCGACGCTCGTCGACCACCTGGTGCCGCCGATGGCCCGCGCCGACTCGTACGGCGACATCGCCCGCCTGGAGCAGCTGCTCGACGAGTACGCGCAGATCAGCAGCATGGACCCGGCGAAGCTGCCGGCGATCCGCGCCCAGATCTGGACGCTGATCCAGGCCGCGAAGCTGGACCACGACCTGGGCATGGACGACCGTCCGGACGACGACGGCTTCGACGACTTCCTGCTGCACGTCGACGGCTGGCTCTGCGAGGTCAAGGACGCCCAGATCCGCGACGGTCTGCACGTCCTCGGCGGCGCCCCGACCGGCCCCGAGCGGGTCAACCTGGTCCTGTCGATCCTGCGCGCCCGCCAGATCTGGGGCGGCACGCAGGCACTGCCCGGCCTGCGCGAGGCCCTCGGCCTGGACGAGTCGGCCGCGACCCGCACGACCGCCGACGAGGCGGAGGCGAAGGCGCGCGAGCTGGTCGAGGCGATGGAGGCCGCCGACTGGGCGGTCGACGCGGTCCCGGCGCTCGCCGAGCCGTACGGCCCCGAGGTCGCGGACGTGCTGCGCTTCGCCTGCGAGCAGGTCGTGCCGCGGCTCGCCGCGACCACCGACGAGCTCGACCACGCCGTGCACGCGCTGAACGGCGGCTTCGTGCCGGCCGGCCCGTCCGGCTCGCCGCTGCGCGGTCTGGTCAACGTGCTGCCCACGGGCCGCAACTTCTACTCCGTCGACCCGAAGGCCGTCCCGTCCCGCCTGGCGTGGGAGACCGGGCAGGCGCTCGCCGACTCGCTGCTCACCCGCTACCGCGACGACAACGGCGAGTGGCCCACCTCGGTCGGCCTCTCCCTGTGGGGCACGAGCGCGATGCGCACCGCGGGTGACGACGTCGCCGAGGCCCTCGCGCTGCTCGGCGTCCGCCCGCTGTGGGACGACGCCTCGCGCCGCGTGAACGGCCTGGAGCCGATCCCGACGGCCGAACTGGGCCGTCCGCGCATCGATGTGACGCTGCGCATCTCCGGCTTCTTCCGGGACGCCTTCCCGCACGTCATCGGGCTGCTCGACGACGCCGTACGGCTGGTCGCGGGCCTCGACGAGCCGGCCGAGGACAACTACGTCCGCGCCCACGCGCAGGCCGATCTGGCCGAGCACGGCGACGAGCGCCGCGCCACCACCCGCATCTTCGGCTCCCGCCCGGGAACCTACGGCGCGGGCCTGCTGCAGCTGATCGACTCGCGCGACTGGCGCACCGACGCCGACCTGGCCGAGGTGTACACGGTGTGGGGCGGCTACGCGTACGGGCGCGGGCTCGAAGGGCGCCCGGCGCGCGCCGAGATGGAGACGGCGTACAAGCGGATCGCGGTCGCGGCGAAGAACACCGACACCCGCGAGCACGACATCGCCGACTCGGACGACTACTTCCAGTACCACGGCGGCATGGTGGCCACCGTCCGCGCGCTGCGCGGCACGGCCCCCGAGGCGTACATCGGCGACTCCACCCGCCCGGAGACCGTCCGCACCCGCACCCTCGTCGAGGAGACCTCGCGCGTCTTCCGCGCCCGCGTGGTCAACCCGCGCTGGATCGAGGCGATGCGCCGCCACGGCTACAAGGGCGCCTTCGAGCTGGCGGCGACCGTCGACTACCTCTTCGGCTACGACGCCACGACGGGCGTCGTCGCCGACTGGATGTACGACAAGCTCACCGAGGCCTACGTCCTCGACCCGGAGAACCAGGCCTTCCTCAAGCAGGCCAACCCCTGGGCCCTGCACGGCATCGCCGAGCGCCTCCTGGAGGCCGAGTCCCGCGGCATGTGGGAGAAGCCGGACCCGGAGACGCTCGCGGCGCTGCGCCAGGTGTTCCTGGAGACCGAGGGGGACCTCGAAGGCGCCGCGGGCGACGAGGACTAGATCTCCGCGGGAGCCGTCGTCGGGGCCGGGGCAAGTTCGAGCCGCCGGCCCCGGAAGCCCGCCCGCAGCCGGCGGTCGTGGCTGACCACGACCAGGGTGCCCGGGTAGGTCGCCAGGGCCGCCTCCAGTTCCTCCACCAGGCCGGGGGACAGGTGGTTCGTGGGCTCGTCGAGGAGGAGCAGGTCGGCGGGCCGGGTCACCAGGCGGGCGAGCTCCAGCTTGCGGCGCTGCCCGGCGGACAGGTACCGCACCGGGACGGTCAGGTCGCGGGCCGTGAAGAGCCCGAGCGCGAGCAGCTCCTCCTCGCGGTCCGCGCCGAAGGCCGCCGCCACCGTACGGGGGTCGGTGGGCGGCGCGGTGTCCTGGCGGAGCAGACCGACCCGGGCCGGGGCACCCACCGTGCCGCCGTCCGGGGCGAGTTCGCCCGCCAGGACCCGCAACAGCGTCGTCTTCCCGGCCCCGTTCGGGCCGGTGACCAGGAGCCGTTCGCCGGGCTCCAGGTGCAGGGCGTCGAGCCGGAGCCGCCCGTCGACGCGCACGTCCGCGAGGTCGACCGGGGCGGGCTCGCCCTCGATCCGGGCCGCGAACCGCAGGGGGTCCGGTGGCCTGGGCACCGGGTGCTCGGCGAGCTCCCGGAGCCGGGTGCGGGCGGCACGGATACGGCTCGCCGCGCCGTGCGCGCGTGACCGGGCCCGGAAGGCACCGGCGCCGCTGAACGCGGCCGGGGCCTTGCGCGGGATGTGGGAGAAGCGGTCGATGTTGCTGTCGGCGATGCCCGCGTACCGGGTTCGCTCGGCCCGCCACTCCTCGTACGCCCGCTCCCGGCGGGCCCGTTCGGCGGCCCGGCCCGCCAGGTAGCCGGTGTAGCCGTTGCCGTGGCGCCGTACCGTCCGGGTCTCGTGGTCGACCTCCAGGACGGCGGAGGCGACCCGGTCGAGGAAGGCCCGGTCGTGGGTGACGGCGACGACCGTGCCCCGGTGGCCGCGCAGCCGCTCCTCCAGCCAGCCGACGGCCTCGTCGTCGAGGTCGTTGGTGGGCTCGTCGAGGAGGAGCAGCTCGGGGTCGGAGGCGAGGGTCGCGGCGAGCGCGAGCCGGGAGCGCCGGCCGCCGGTGAGGGTGCCGAGCGGGCGGTCCCGGTCGAGCGGGGCGCGCTCGCCGAGCCGCCGGAGCACGGTCTCCACCCGCCGGTCGGCGCCCTCTCCGCCGCGGGCCTCGTAGGCGGCGAGCAGTGCGGCGTACCCGTCGAGGTCGCCGGTCGCGGCGAGCACGGCCTCGGCCTGCCGGATGCGCCGTTCCAGGTCCCGTACGTCGGCGAGCGCGCGGTCGATCGCGTCGCCGACGGTGGCGCTGCCGGGCAGGTCCAGGGTCTGGGCGAGGTACCCGACGCCGCCGGGGGAGTCGACGGTGACGGTGCCGTGGTCGGGGCTCTCCAGGCCGGCCAGGAGCCGCAGGAGCGTGGACTTGCCGGAGCCGTTGTCGCCGACGACGCCGACGCGTTCGCCGGCCTGGACGGTGAGCGAGACCCGGTCGAGGACGAGCCGGTCGTGGACGTGCCGGTCGTCGTAGCGCTTGGTGACGTCGGTGAGATGGACACGGAACAAGGGCGACCTCCCGGGCTCGGGGACAGGGCGGGATCCGCGGCGGGGATCCATGGGTGATGCAAGCGAGACGGCACGTCTCGTCTCGGTCTCGCGCCACCGTACGCCTCCGACCCCCGCGGCGCAAGACGTTTCGTCTCGCGACGCGTCGCGAGGTCGCTCAGGCGGAGGCGGCGCGCAGGACCAGTGCGACGCCCGACAGCAGGGTGAGGACGACGGCCGGTGCCACCGCGTAGTCCTTCGCGCGGACGTGGCTGACGATCGCGCCGAGGAAGTAGAGCACCAGGCCCACGGCCGCGGCCTCGCCGAGGGCCGGGACGGCGAGCCCCGCGAGCAGGCCGAGCGCGCCCGCCGCCTTCGCGGTCGCCAGCCAGGGCAGCCAGGAGTCGGGGATGCCCAGCTTGGTCATGCTGCCCGTGACCTGCGGATTCCGGGTGAAGGTCAGGAAGGCGGAGGCGGAGGTCGCGAGCGCGAGCAGTGCGGCGACGACGGCGTAGCCGATGAACATGGAGGTGCTCCAATGATCTGGGGACGGAAACCGTTGAAGAGTAACAACGATTTATCGAGCTCCACAATGGAGCCGCTGTTACGGTGGACGGCATGGCAGCAGCTGACCCGAACGACCGCCTCGGCTTCCTCCTCTCCTTCCGCGGGGAGCTCACCGGCGCGCGCATCCGGGCCGCCCTGGCCGTCGCCGGGCTGCACCCGCGCAACGCGATGACCCTCATGCGCCTGGCCCCCGGCGCCACCAGTCAGCGCGAGCTCGCTGCCGTGATGGAGGTCGACCCCAGCCAACTGGTCGCGATCCTCAACGAGTTGGAGTCGGACGGGCTGTGCGAGCGGCGCCGTGACCCGGCCGACCGGCGCCGCCACATCGTGGAGATCACCCCGGCGGGAGTCGAGGCCCTGGATCGCGTGGACGCCGCGGTGAGCGCGGCCGAACGCGAGCTCTTCGGCGATCTCACCGAGGCCGAGCAGACCCTGCTGCGCGGCCTGCTCGACCGGGTCGTCGTGGACCCGGCCGGACACGAGTGCGGCGAGTAGCCGACCGGCCCCCGGGGGCGGGGACGGACGGACCGCGCCCGAGGGAGTCCGCGCACGGCCGATGAGTTCCGGCGGTGGCCGGGGTCCACCCCCTGACCGATCCACCGCGGAGGAGAGAACCATGGCCGAGACCGACACCCGCACCCTGGAGACCGCCGGAGCGACCCTCCGCTACGACGTGCGCGCCGGCACGGGAAGCCACCCGCGCCCCCTGCTGCTCATCGGCTCCCCGATGGACGCGACCGGCTTCACCACCCTCGCCTCCCACTTCGCCGACCGGACCGTCGTCACCTACGACCCGCGCGGCGTCGGCCGGAGCGTCCGCACCGACGGCGCGGCCGAGACGCGGCCCGAGGAGCACGCGGACGACCTGGCCCGGCTGATCGAGGACCTCGGCACCGGTCCCGTGGACGTCTTCGCCAGCAGCGGCGGCGCCGTCAACTCCCTCGCGCTGGTCGCCGCGCGCGGCGACCTGGTGCACACGCTCGTCGCCCACGAGCCGCCGAGCGCCCAGGTCCTCCCCGACCGGGAGGCGGCGCTCGCGGTCTGCTCCGACGTCCGCACGACCTACCTGCGCGACGGCTGGGGCGCGGGCATGGTCAGGTTCTTCGCGGTCGTCTCCCACAAGGGTCCGTTCCCGGCGGACTGGGCGGCGCGGCCGTTCCCCGCCCCCGACACCTTCGGCCTGCCGACCGAGGACGACGGAAAGCGGGACGACCCGCTGCTCGGGCAGAACATGCGCGGCTGCACCTCCTACGCCCCCGACTTCCCCGCGCTGCGGGCCGCGCCGACCCGGATCGTCGTCGCCGCCGGCGAGGAGTCCGAGGGGGAGCTCGCTGCGCGCGCGGCGGCGGCCGTCGCCCAGGGGCTCGGAACCCCGCTCGCCGTCTTCCCGAGCAACCACGGCGGCTTTCTGGGCGGCGAGTTCGGCCAGCACGGCGCCCCGGAGGCCTTCGCCAAGGCGCTGCGCGCCGCGCTCGAAGCCTGACGCCCCGTCCAGGTCCCGGGACCCGGGGCTCGCGACCGGACTCCGCAGCGCCGAGGCCGTGACCCGACGCCCGTGGCCCGACGCCGGGAGCGGCTCGCGATCGCCGACGCCCCCTCCCGGCCGCCTCCCCCGGCCCGCGGGGCACCCGCTCGGCGCCGTACCGCCGCGGCCCGGCTCGCGGCGCATCCCGCTCGGCGCCGTACCGCCGCGGCCCGGCCCGCGGCGCACCCGGCCAGCGTCGTACCTCCGCCCTGCTCGCGGGGCACCCGCTCGGCGCCGTACCGCCGCGGCTCAGTCGACCGGCGTCCCCAGGCGCACGTTCCAGCGGCCCGACCGTCCCGACAGCTCGATCCGCTCCAGCGGGCGCACGTCGAGCCGCCAGAAGACGGCCTCCGGCGCGCCGAGGGCGTGGGCGACGGCCGCGCGGATCACGTCCGGCTCGGCGAAGGCGAGCACGGTGCCCGGCTCCAGGGCGTCCATCCAGTCCGCGACCCGGACCCTCAGCTCCCGCAGCGACTCGCCGCCGTGCGGGGCGGCGGCCGGGTCGGACAGCCAGGCGGCCACCGACTCCGGCTCCTCGGCGGCGAGTTCGTCCAGGCTCCGGCCCCGCCACCGGCCCATCGCGCAGCCCGCGAGCGCCGGTTCGGCGGGCACGTCCGGGTGGCCGAGGAGCCCGGCCGTCCCCTCGCAGCGGACGGACGGCGAGCGGAGCAGGCGCATCCGGCGCGCCGGGCACAGCGGGCTGACGCTCCGGTTCCGCAGCGGCTCCAGCGGCCCGTCGTCGTCGAACCGCGCCTCGCGCAGCGCCTTGTTCATGGCGGGCGCGACCAGGGCGAGGTGCACGGTCCCGGTGCCGGTCCCGGCGGCGGGCGTGGACGTGGTCATGGGTGATACATCCCTCAGCGTTTCAGGCGGTCTTGGCGTGATGTGATCGGCGCGGTACCGTCAGTCGACATTTCCATATGAACGACGACGGCGAGACGGAAGCCCGGTGAGAATCCGGCACGGTCGCGCCACTGTGAGCCGCCCCCAGCCCGTGGACGGTGAGTCAGACCCGACGACCGTCGTCGCGCACCACCGTATGGGACGCGAGTTCCCGAGGAGGTTCCACCATGGCCGAGGCCATTGCGTCGCCCGCCGTTCCGTCCACCCCCGCCGTCACGCTCCCGGTCCGTGCCGTGCTTCCCTGGGCGGCCTTCGCCGGCATCCTGATGCTCGTCGCGCTCTACTTCGTCGGTGCCGAGCAGGGGGCCACCTCCCTGTTCGCGGGCAGCGACGTGCACGAGTGGGTGCACGACGGGCGCCACCTGCTCGGTTTCCCCTGCCACTGAGGGGCCACCGCGCACATGTCTTCCCCCGCTCACGTCCCCACCGCGCCCACGGGCTCGCTCGTCGGGAGACTCCTGGTCCGCGGCATGCTCGCGGGCCTGATCGCCGGACTGTTCGCCTTCGCCGTCGCCTACGTCGCCGGTGAGCCGTCCGTCAACGCGTCGATCGCCGTCGAGGAGGCCGCCGCCAAGGCGGAGCACGCGGCGGCGCCGGCGCACGACCACGGCGCCAACGGGGCGGCCACCCAGGCCGACTCCGAGGAGGAGATCGTCAGCCGGGACCTGCAGTCCACGGCGGGTCTCGCCACCGGCGTCCTCGTCTACGGCGTCGCCCTCGGCGGCATCGCGTCCCTGGCGTT
The DNA here is from genome assembly GCF_040680975.1 of Streptomyces sp. NPDC051921. Lineage (NCBI taxonomy): Bacteria > Bacillati > Actinomycetota > Actinomycetes > Kitasatosporales > Streptomycetaceae > Streptomyces > Streptomyces sp. NPDC051921. The sequence continues at coordinate 32,866 of NZ_JBFAXU010000012.1, read as the reverse complement.
CTGCTTCGTCCTGGGACGGGTCGGCCGGTTCACCCCGAAGGCCACCGCGGCGCTCGTCGCGGCGGCGGCCTTCACCACGGTCTACCTGGTGCCGTTCCTGAAGTACCCGGCGACCCCTCCGGCCGTCGGCAACCCGGACACCATCGGGAAGCGCACCACGCTCTTCTTCCTGATGATCCTGCTGAGCGTGCTGCTCGGCATCGCCGCGGTCGTCGCGGGCCGCCGGCTGGCGCCGCGCCTCGGCAACTGGAACGCGACCGTCGTCGCGGGCCTCGGCTTCGTCGCCGCGGTCGGGATCGCCTGCGCGTTCCTGCCCGGCAACGAGGACGCGGTGGCGGCCACCTTCCCGGCCGCCGTGCTGTGGGAGTTCCGGCTCGCGACCCTGGGCATCCAGGCGGCCCTGTGGGTGGCCTTCGGGCTCGCCTTCGGGCTGCTCGCGGAACGCCTGCTCGCCCCCAGGGCGCAGGCGGCACCGGGCGTGACGGCGGCGGCCCCCGCCGCCTGAACCCCGCGACGCACGACAGCGATCGGCCCCGTCCACCCGGTGAGGTGGACGGGGCCGGTCGTCGTTCCGCGCGCCGTTCCGCGGCGCCGGGCCCGGTCGTCGACCTTCCGCCTGCCGGGCGAGGCGGGAGTGCGACGAGGGGGCCCAGCCGTGGCCTAGCCGAGCTCGCGCACCGGCGCCCCGGCCAGGAAGGCCTCGATGTCCTCGACGGCCTGGCCGAAGTAGCGGGCGTAGTTGTCCTCGGTGACGTAGCCGAGGTGCGGCAGGGCGAGCACGTTCGGCAGGGCGCGCAACGGGTCGTCGGCGGGCAGCGGCTCGGTGTCGTACACGTCCAGACCGGCCCCGCCGATCCGGCCCTCGCGCAGTGCCCGCAGCAGTGCGGGGCCGTCGACGAGTCCGGACCGCGAGGTGTTGACGAGGTGGGCGCCGGGGCGCATCGCCCGCAGTTCCTGCTCCCCGAGGAGGCCGCGGGTGCGGTCGGAGAGCACCAGGTGCAGGGAGACGACGTGGGCGGCGCCGAGCAGTTCGTGCAGCGAGGCCGCCCGCCGCACACCGTGCCCGGCCGCCCGCTCGTCGGTGAGGTTCGGGCTCCAGGCGGTCACGTCCATGCCGAAGGCCTGCCCGATCCGCGCCACACGGCCGCCGATCTTGCCGAGTCCGACGAGGCCGAGGGTGCGGCCCGCCAGGTCCGTGCCGACCGTCGACTGCCAGGGCCCGCCCTCCCGCATCGCCCGGCTCTCGGTGTGGACCTGCCGGGCGAGCCCCAGGATCAGCGCCCAGGTCAGCTCGGTGGGCGGGACGGAACTGCTGTCCGTGCCGCAGACGGTGACGCCCCGCTCGCGTGCGGCGGCCACGTCCACGGACGCGTTGCGCATCCCGGAGGTGATCAGCAGCCGCAGCCGCGGCAGCCGTGCGAGGAGCGCGGCGTCCACCGGGGTCCGCTCCCGCATCACCACGACGATCTCGCAGTCCTCGACGGCGCCGACGAGCGCGTCCCGGTCGGTGAGGTGCTCGCGCAGGACGCGCACCTCGACCCGCCCGTCGAGCCGGCCCCAGTCGGCGGAGGAGAGGGCGACGCCCTGGTAGTCGTCGAGGATCGCGCAACGCAGTGTCATGCAGCGCATGATGGCGTACGGGACCGGTGCGCGGGCGGTCGGGGGCGCGCGGCTACTTCCAGTTGATCCGGGCCTTGACCGCGCGGGCCGCCTTCCAGCCGAAGCTGACGGCGTACGCGGAGACCGCCGACGGCGCCGGCTTCACCTGGAGCACCAACTGTCCGTCGCGCGGGCCGATCCGCACCGTGTGCAGCTTCTTGCCGGCGCCGGGCAGCGACACGGCGTGCTCGTCGGCCCGCTTGCTGACCTTGCCGCCGAGGGCCGTGCCGAGGTTGCCGCGGGCGGTCAGGCCCTGAGCCGTGCAGCGCAGCGAGAGGTGCCAGTCGCCCTTGGGCAGGGCGCCGCCGCCGTCGGCGGTGGCCAGGTCGACGGAGGCGCGGAAGCAGGCCCGCCCGTAGTCGTAGGTCTCCTTGCCGCGGGTGACGGTCAGGTGCGGGGAGGGGACCTGCTCGGCCGGGACGGCGATCTCCCGTCCCGTGCCGACGTGCTTGAGGACGACCTCCGTCACCAGGTCGTCGGTGTCGGCCTGGTCGAGGTACGCGTAGCCGGCGAGGTCCAGGACGGTGCCTCGCCAGGCCAGCCGGTCGACCCGGCGACGCGGGCTGACGCCGAGCGCCGCGCGGGTGATGTCGCACAGCTCCTCGTGCGCGGCGGAGCCGACGGCCGGGAACGGCGGCGTGGCGTACAGCTTGCCGTCGCGGACGACGGCCTTGCCCGGCTGCCCGGCGACGTGCCACTCCACGACGGAGACGAGCTCGTCCGTCAGCCCCTCGCGCAGGCAGTGCGCGATGAGCTTCTCGTTGACGGGCATCTTGGCCAGGATCTCGGGGTTGATCCACTTACGCGCGTAGGGGCGGGCCAGTTCGACCATGCGCTTGCGCTCGTCGCCGTCGGCGGCGAGGAAGCGTTGGTCGAAGCGGCGGATCATCTCGACGTTGACGTGCCGTCCGACGAGGTGGTCGCGCAGCGGGCCGGGCTCGGTGAGGCCGGTGACGAGGTCGACCATCTCGTCGGCCTGCTCCACGGCGACGGTGAAGTCGATGCCGTTCGCGGTGATGTTGCCGTCGTCGCCGCGCTTGACGACGTAGTAGCAGTCGTAGTCGCCGACGATCGAGATGACCCCGCTGTGCAGATAGGCCCGCGCGACGAAGTGCTGGTCCTCGCTGATGCGCATGTGCTCGGGGAAGCGCAGCCCGTGCTTCTCGATGACCTCGCGCCGGAACAGCTTGAAGGGCATGAGGGTGTAGTAGACGTCGCCCTTGGACAGGTCGACCTTGTCGACGTTCTTCGCGAAGACCTGCTTGGGCACCCGGCGTCCGACGCCGATCAGCTTGGCGAGCACCGTGTCCGAGCCGTTCTTCTCGGCCATCGCGACCAGCCGCTCCAGGGCCTCGGGCCCGAGACAGTCGTCGCCGTCGACGAAGAACACGTAGGTGCCGGTGGCGTGGTCGAGCCCCACGTTGCGCGGCCGGCTCGGCCCGCCGGACGCCTCCTGGTGCACGACCTTCATGACGCCCGGGTGCCGCTCGGCCCACGCGTCGAGCGCCTCACCGCTGCCGTCGGTGCTGCCGTCGTTCACGGCGACGACCTCGATGGCGTCCAGACCGATGGTCTGCTGCTCGATCGACTGGAGGGTCAGTTCCAGGTACGGCATCGCGTTGTACACGGGCACGACGAGAGAGACCGTGGGCGTACGCGGGACGTTCATCTTTCGGATCCCCCAGTGCAGATCTTGTGAAGCTGGTCGCGACGCCGCATCGTATCGCCAGCTGGGGGAAGGCGGATCAGCCGCCGTCCGGACCCGGTCACCCTAGGCTGACGGACATGGCATCCACGGCGACTTCCCGGATGGCGCAGGCATTCGACGAGCTGTCAGGTGACTACGACGACGCCCACCATGACGCCGTCGCGGCGGAACTGACCCGCTGGCTCGACCCGTCGGCGGGCCGAGCGGTGGCCGACGCGGCGTGCGGCACCGGGGCGGTGGCCCTCGCGGTGGCCGGGCGCTGGAAGGGGTCCGGGGCGGCGTCGCCTGTCCTCGCGGTGGACCTGTCGGCCGGGATGGTGGCGGCCGGTCGGGCCCGGGCCGAGCGGGCGGGACTGGCCGGCGCGGTCGACTGGCGCGTCGGCCCGGCGGTTCCGCTGCCCGTCCGCGCCGGTGCCCTGGACCTGGTGCTGTGCGCGTCCTCGCTGCACTTCCTGGGCAGGGCCGCACTCGCGGACTGGCTGCGTGCCCTACGGCCGGGCGGCCGGGTCGGCTTCAGCCTGCCGGTGGCGTCGACGTTCCGGCCACGCGGTGTGTTCGCCGAATTGGTCGCGGCCGATCTGCCGTTGCCCGAGACCGCCGAGGACGCGGTCCGCCTGACCGAAGCGGCGGGCTTCACGGCTGTGGCCGCGCGGACGTTCCAGGTCGGCACCCGCGCCGTACTCCTGGTCCGGGCCGAGACGCCCGGCGGCGAGGGCGGACGGGCCGGCTGACACCGAGGCCCTGTCCCGCGCCGACGCCCGGTGGCGGTCGCGACCGCGCCACGGGCGGGCCCGGGGGTGGGGAGCGGAAGCCGCGGTCGGCCGAACGCCGACGCGGGAACCGCGCGCGGACCCGGACCTGCTGGCCCGGTGCCGCGCCCCGGTCTTGCTGGCCGGGTGCTGCCGGCCCGGACCTGCTGCCGGCCCGGTGCCGCGCCCCGGACCCGCCTGCTGGTCCGGTGCCGCGCCCCGGACCTGCCGGCCCGGTGCTGCGACTCCGACCCGCTGCCCTGTGTCCGTGCCCCGGACCCGCCGCCCCGGGTCTGCGACCCGGGGCTCCGGTCGCGGCGGCGGTGCGGCGGAGGCGGTGGGCTCGGGGGTCAGGCCGTCGCCCGCGACGGGGTGCGGCGCTGGGTCTCCTGCCGTACGACCCGGCGGCGCCGGGACGGCAGGCCCGCCGTCGGGTTGGCGACGCCCCAGGCCGCGCCCTTGCAGATCAGCTCCTTGTAGAGGGCGGCCACGCGGCCCGTCAGGGCCTTGTCGACCGCGCGGTCGTCCGCGGTGACGAACTGGATCAGGCCCTCCCGGCGCCCGAGCGAGACGCACTGCTGGAAGTAGCGGATGGAGACGTGGGGAACCTTGGTGCCGGCGAGTCGGGCGGCGATGGCGTCGGCGGCCTGCCAGGCCATGGGGACGCCCGAGGCGCAGGACATGCGGAGCGGCCTGTCGTTCGGACCGATCGCCATCGCCGCGTCACCCACGGCGTACACGTCGGGGTGGGAGACCGAGCGCATCGTTTCGTCGACCACGATCTGACCGCGCTCGGTGACCTCCAGGGTGGTGGCCCGGGCGATCGGGTGGACGGCGAAGCCGGTGGTCCAGACGGTGACGTCGGCGGGGACGGTCCGGCCGTCGGCGGTCGTCACGCGGTCCGCCGCCACGGCGTCGACCGCGGCGTGCTCGTGGACCTCGATGCCGAGCCGGTCCGTCACCTTCCGCAGGTGGGCGCGGCCCTTCGCCGAGAGCCAGTCGCCGAGGGTGCCGCGGACGGCCAGGGACACGGCGAGGTCCGGGCGGGACTCGGCGATCTCGGTCGCCGCCTCCAGGCCGGTCAGGCCTCCGCCGACCACGACCACGGGCCGGCCCGCCCCGAGGGCGGCGAGGCGGTCGCGCAGGCGGCGGGCGCCCGGTCGGCTGGACACCTCGTCGGCGTGTGCGGCCGTGCCGGGGACGTCGCCGTCGTTCCAGCCGCTGCCGAGGGCGTAGACAAGCGTGTCGTACGTGAGCTCCGCCGGGCCGCCGTCGGCGCCGCTGACGGAGACCGTCTTGCGCTCCACGTCCACGGCGGTGACGCTCGCGAGCCTCAGCTCGACGCCCGTGCCGGCGAACATCTCGCCGAACGGGCGGGGCTTGAGCTCCTGGCCGGTGGCGAGCTGGTGCAGCCGGACGCGCTCCACGAAGTCGGCTTCGGGGTTCACGAGGGTGATGGTGACGTCCTCGCGGTGCAGCCTCTTGGCGAGGCGGCCGGCGGCGACGGCTCCGGTGTAGCCGGCTCCGAGGACGACGATGCGGTGCTGCATGTCCGTGCTCCTGTCTGGGCGGGGTCCGCCGTTGTCCGGCGTGGTGTCGCCCCTTGAACCGGGCAGCCCGACGTTTCCTGACAGGATCCGGATGTGACCTGCGTCACATCCCATGGGGTGGGTGTCAGAGGGTGTGGAGCGGGCCCTCCCCGTGGTCCGCGGCGGCCCACTGCTCGGTCGCGCGGACGAGCTTGTCCGGGTTGACCTGGCTGCGGACCGCCACGATGCCCTCGGGGGTGACCTCCAGGCAGGTGATGCCGACGACCCGGCCGTCCACGACGGCGAGGACGGCGGGCCCGCCGTTGGCGGTCGTGGCGTAGATCTCGGGCACGCCGCCGACGATGGCCCGCTTCGACGGGGCGGGCTTGAACAGGCCGCGCAGGAAGGTGGCGACCGCCTTCGCGCCCTCGAAGGCCTTGGCGCGGGCCGGGACCTTGCCACCGCCGTCCCCGACCGAGACCGCGTCCTCGGTGAGCAGGCGGACGAGGGGTTCGGTGCGGCCGCTGGTCGCCGCGGCCAGGAACTCCTCGACGATCCGCCGGGCCGTGGCCTCGTCGACCTCGGTGCGCACCTTGCCGTCCGCCACGTGCTTCTTGGCCCGGTGGTAGATCTGCTGGCCGGCCGCCTCGGTGATGTCCAGGATCTCGGCGATCTCCCGGTGCGGGTAGTCGAAGGCCTCCCTGAGCACGTACACCGCCCGCTCCTTGGGGGACAGGCGCTCGAGGAGGACGAGGACGGCGTACGACACGGACTCGCGCTGCTCGGCGGTGTCGGCCGGGCCGAGCATCGGGTCCCCGACGAGCAGCGGTTCGGGAAGCCACCGGCCCACGTACGTCTCACGCCGCGCGCGTGCCGACGTCAGCTGGTTGAGGCACACGTTGGTGAGGACCTTGGTCAGCCAGGCCTCGGGGACCTCGATGCGCTCGACGTCGGCCGCCTGCCAGCGCAGGAAGGTCTCCTGCACGGCGTCCTCCGCCTCGCTCGACGAGCCGAGCAGCCGGTAGGCGATGGCCTCCAGCCGGGGCCTGGCGGCCTCGAACCGGTCGACGTCACTCATGAGCAGGGCCATGACCGTGATCCTAGGCGCCCCGGCGCCGGAGCGGCAGTCGACGCGGCCCCTCCGTCCCGGGGCCCCCACCGGTCCGCCCGGCCCGGCGCCCCCCCGCTGTTCACTGCGCACAAACCCCGTTGAGCTGCGGTTCCGTAGAAACGCACGAACTACGGATCATTCCTGCCGCTCAGGTTTCATGCTTTCAACGCCTGCCTGCGACAAAGCAGTTGAGGATGTACTCGCCGGACAAGCCGAACTAACGAACGGGAAGAGCCTTGTCCGAGAAGCTGCCTGGCCGTCAGATCGAGATCTCCTGGCCCGACCTCGGCATCACCGTCACCGCCGACCTTGACGGCCGCAACCCGGCACTCGCCGACGCCCTGTGGGAGTCCCTGCCCTACCAGAGCCTCCAGGGGCACGCCCTCATCGCGGGGGAGCACCTCTACCACGTGGCACCGGTACCCGCCCTGCTGCACACGCCCCACGACACGCGCATCCCCGACCGCCGCGAGGCCCCCGACGGCACCGTGTTCCTCTCCGGCCTGCAGCACCTCGGCATCAAGTACGGCACCCTCACCGAGCCGATGCCGGCCACGCCCGTCGGCCGCATCCGCGCGGCGGACATGGGCGCCCTGCGGGAGGCCGGGGCCGCCATCTGGGACGCCGTCTACTCCACGAAGAAGCAGATCCTCGCCGAGGTCCGCCGCGCGGGCGGACCGGGCGGCCACCGCATCCCGATGCTGCACGCCACCGACACGGCCGCCGACTGCCTGATCGCGGACATCTTCGCCGAGACCGAGAAGATCTGGCTCGCACCCCCGGTCGAGCTGGACGAGCTCCACCGGGGCGTCATCCCCTCGCGGGCGGGCAACTTCGGCACGGTCCTCCCCACCCTGCTGTTCGTCAACGGCGAGACCCGGCCCCTGGGTTACGCCTCCTACGGCGGACTCGTCCGCGCCGCCGTCCAGGGCATGCCCATGGACTCGCTCGTCCACATGACCCGCCTCCTGGTCGGCGTCCCCGCCGAGTTCCTGGGCTACTGCGGCCTGGAGCGGCTGTGGGCGTTCACCCAGCGCTTCCTCGACGTCCTGGACGACCTCGACCGCGACGACTTCTACGCCGTCACCAGCCAGATGGCCCTCTACATCAACTGCCTCGGCGGCTGGAACCTCCAGCTGTACCCGTGGGAGACCGGGGACCACCTGCGCCAGCAGGGCGCCGAGGCCGTCGCGTAACCCAGCCCGGAGCGGAGTCCGTCGCGGAGCCGACGCCACCGGTACCGCCCGCGAGGCCGACGCCATCGGTACCGCCCCGCGGGGCCGACGGCACCGGTACCGCCCGCGGGGCCGACGCCACCGGTACCCGGCTCCGCCGCCCGAATCCCACACCCCAGGAGAAGGAAGACCTTGAGCGCCCTGCCTGCCCGCGCCGACGCCGTCGTCATCGGCGGTGGAGTGATCGGAACCTCCGCCGCCTACCACCTCGCCGAGGCCGGAGTGGACACCGTGCTGCTGGAACGCGGAAGCCTCGGTGGCGGGGCATCCGCGCACACGGCGGGCATGGTCCGCACGTACTTCCCGGGCGACCCCCACACCGGGGGGATGGCCGTGCGCAGCCTGAACGCCTACCACGACTTCGCCCGTCGGACCGGGACCCCGCTCGGCCTGAAGAAGCTCGGGTTCATGGCGCTGTTCACGGACGAACAGGAGATCGCCGCCTTCGGGGCGGGCCACCAGGCGCAGCTGGCGGCCGGCGTCCAGGTCGACCTGATCGGCGCCCGCGAGGCGGCCGAGCTCAACCCGCTGGTCTCCGAGCGCGCCGTCCTGGCCGCGGCCTGGGCCCCCGAGGCGTACCACGTGGACGGCCTCGACATCGTCCGCGGCTACGCCGCCGCCGCCCGCGATCACGGCGCCCGCCTGTTCACCCACACACCGGTCACCCGTATCGACGACGACAACACCGTCCACACCCCGCAGGGCCGCATCACGGCGGACAGCATCGTGTGCGCGGCCGGGCCCTGGTCCGGCGAGGTGGCGTCCCTGGCGTCGGTCGACCTGCCGATGACCCCCCACGCGATCGAGATGCTGTTCACCGACGTCCCGCCGTCCCCGCACCCCGAGCTGCCCATGACGATGCACGCCGCGTCCGGCCTGCGGATCCGCTCGTGGAAGGACCGCATCCTCCTCGCCATGGGCGCACCCAAGGGTGGCGAGACACGCGAAGCCTGGCTCGGCCGCATCTCCGGCCACCTCGGCGCCCTGTTCCCCGCCCTGGACGGCATCGGCCTGCGGCGCGCGTGGTCCGGCGACTTCGACGCCAGCCCCGACAACACCGCCTTCATCGGCGAACACCCCACCCGCCGCTTCCTGTACGCGGCCGGATTCACCGGGGCGGGCCTGTGCCAGGCCCCCGCGGCCGGGGAGAAGCTCCGCGACCTGCTGATCGCCAAGTAGCCCCATAACAGGAAAGAAAGCCGTGATTGTTCTCGGATGTAATGGATTCAGCCGGGTGTCGGAGTTCTTCTCCGAGCGCTTCGGCGCGACCGGCATCAACAAGCACTACCTCTTGGGCCACGACGCCGCCGCCGCACTCCTGATCGACGGCCGCCTGGTCGCCGCGGTGGAGGAGGAGCGCCTCAACCGGGAGAAGAAGACCACCGACTTCCCCGCGCACGCGATCGACTGGTGCCTGAAGGAGGCCGGGATCACGCTCGACGACGTCGACGTGTTCGCCTTCCCCTGGAACTGGTCCGCGCAGGTTCTCGGCGAGATCCTCGACGGCATCCGCGGCTCGTCGGCGCCGGAGACCGTGAAGACCGGGCTCATCGACAACATGGCCGACCTGTTCGAGCAGGTCGTCAGCCCCGGTGCGATCCTCGCCGACTTCGAGGCCCGCACCGGACACCGCCCCGACCCGGCGAAGGTCCGCTTCGTCCCGCACCACCTCGCCCACGCCACGACCGGCTACTACCTCGCCGGCATGAAGGACGCCGCGTTCCTCGTCAGCGACGGGCGCGCCGAACGCTTCTCGACCTTGACGGGCGAGATCCGCGACGGCCGGATCACCGTCTTCGACGACACGGTCGTCGGCGCCCAGTACTCCATGGGCACCCTGTTCTCCGCCATCACCCGCTTCCTGGGCTTCGTCCCCAACAACGACGAGTACAAGGTGATGGGCCTGGCCGGATACGCCGAACCCCCGGTTCCGAACCCGTTCGTCGACAAGCTCCTGAGGCTGCACGACGACGGCCGCTACAGCTTCACCGAGCCCCTTCGGACCGACGACCTGCACAGTCACGACGCCCTGTTCGAGGCGTACTTCGGGCCCTTCGAGGACACCCTCGCCTACACCTCCCGCGTCGCCGCCGCCGCGCAGCAGATGCTGAACGTGGCCACCGCCCACCAGGTCCGCCACCTGGAGAAGAGGACGGATCTCGACCGGCTGCTGTTCGAGGGCGGAGTCGCCCTGAACTGCCTCAACAACACCCCGCTGTTCGAGGGCTCGCGCTTCGCGGACATGCAGGTCAGCTTCGGCGCCTCCGACACCGGCATCACCATCGGCGCCGCGGCCCGCGCCTGGCTCGACGACCCCGGCACCACCCCCGAGGACATCCGCGCCGCCGACGCGCCCGTCACCCCCTATCTGGGACCGGCGTACGACGAGGCCGCGATCGAGGAGGCCCTGCGGGAGTTCGCCGACCGCGTCGTCGTCACGCGCCTGGACGAGGACGAGATCGTCGACCACGTGGCGAAGCTGCTGACGGAGAAGGTCGTCATCGGCTGGTTCGAAGGCCGCGTCGAGCACGGGCCGCGCGCACTCGGGCACCGCAGCATCCTCGCCAACCCCGGCTTCAGCGACATCAAGGACATCATCAACACCCGGGTCAAGCACCGCGAACCGTTCCGCCCGTTCGCTCCCCTCGTCCTGGAGGAGCAGGCGCCGACGGTCTTCGAGATGGGGCGCAAGACCAGTTCCCCGTACATGACGTTCGTCTTCCCGGTCCGCGACGCGTACAGGGACCGCATTCCCGGCGCCGTGCACGTGGACGGCACCTCGCGCATCCAGACCCTGACGGACGAGGGGACCCCCCGGCTCACGGCGCTGCTGCGGAAGTTCACCGACCTCACCGACACCCCGTGCCTGATCAACACCTCGTTCAACGTCGCCGGCGAACCCATCGTCTGCACGCCCACCGACGCCCTGAACTGCTTCATGGGCACGGAGATCGACTACCTGGTCCTCGGCAACCACCTCGTCGCCAAGAACTAGAAGAACCGGGACCGAGAAGAACCGGGACCGAGAAGAACCCGGATCAAGAACAAGGAGCACCCATGCCGACGATCCAGCGCAAGCACACCATGTACCACTCCACCATCCTGGAGGCGGACCCGGACACCGTGTGGGCGACCGTGCGTGACGCCATGCAGATCCTGGAGATCGTGTCCCCCGGCGACCTGGACATCCACCGGGACGTCAGCTGGGTGGAGGGCGGCTCGGTCGACACCGTCCCGGCCCGGTACGACTTCAGGCTCACGCTCAACGGCCGTCTCGTCCAACAGGAGATCGCCGCCCGGGACGAGATCAACAGGACCCAGTCCTACCGGGCCGTCGCCCCCACGAGCGGAGTCGCCAGGTACGAGGCCACCATCCGGGTGTTCCCCGTCACCAACGACCCGGCCCGCAGCTTCTTCGACTGGTCGCGGACCCTCGAGATCGCCGAGGACGCCGACCTGAACGTGGTCGAGGCCATCATCGACGTGATGGAGAAGCAGACCGACGCCGTACGCGACCACTTCGCGGCGACCGCGAAGTGAGCGACGTGACGACGCTCGTGCTGCTGCGGCACGGCGAGACCCTGCTGACCCCGCAACGGCGGCTCTCCGGCAGCGGCGGAGCCAACCCCGGACTCTCACCGGTGGGACGCCGCCAGGCCGAGGCGGCGGCGGAGGCCCTCGCCCACCGCGGCGGCATCGAGGCGGTCGTCACGTCACCGATGCGGCGCTGCCGGGAGACCGCTCGGGCCGTGGCCGCGCGCCTGGGCCTGAGCGTCCAGGTCGACGGGGACCTGCGGGAAGCGGACTTCGGCGCCTGGGAGGGCCTGACCTTCGCCGAGGTCCGCGAACGTCACCCGGCCGACCTGGAGGCCTGGTTCGCCTCTCCCGAGCACCCACCCTCGGGCGGCGGCGAGACCATGCAGCAGGTCACCCGCCGCGTCGCGGCCGTACGCGACGGCCTCACGGCCCGGTACGCCGGCGCCACGGTCCTGGTGGTCTCCCACGTCGTACCGGTCAGAACCCTGATCCGCCTCGCCCTCCAGGCCCCGCCCCCCACCCTGTTCCGTATCGACGTCGCCGCGGGCTCCCTGTCGACGCTCACCTACGCCGAGGACGGCACCGCCACGGTGCGGGCCCTCAACGACACCCACCACCTGAACTGAGCGGCGCCCGCGAGGAAGCGCCCGAGCCCCAGGTCTCCGACCTGGGGCTTCGCCATGGAGCGGAGAGGGGAACCGAACCCGCGCCGCAAACCGATCCGGAAGACATCGACTGCTGTCAGTGAACGGCCAGTCGGTGTCGTACGACTACCGAAGGCCTGATGCGGGGCACGAAGGTGGGCAGGCCGGTCGGAGCGCGCACCGGGCTGCGGCGGTGCTGGCGGCGTAGGTGCCCTGGTCGACCCCTGTCGTCCGCTCTGAAGGGCACGCTCGGGGCACGACGGCTTTCTCGGGCGCGGCACCTTCCCGTTGTGCCCGGTGCCCGGCGATCAGCAGTCGCGCGGACTTCCGTGCCTGAGCCCGCCGGCGCGGGCCTGGCCGTGGCCGGCCGACATGACCGGGAAGAGCTGTACGTCTCCGGTCGGGCGCCGAGCCTCTCCGAGCGGAGCGGATTCCACCGACGCCGAGGGAGAAGCGAAGGGCCCGTCCGCTCGCGGCCCGGTGCTGATCGCGTGGCGTCTCGTGCGCGCCGTGCCTGTCGACCGCCTGGAACCGCTTCAGCCGGCAGTGGGGTGATCGGACTGCTGAGCCGCTGCGCGGCGGTACTCGGCGTTGATGCGCTGGGCTTCTTCGAGCTGGTCTTCCAGGACGATGATGCGGCAGGCGGCCTCGATCGGGGTTCCCTGGTCGACGAGTTCCCGGGCGCGGGCGGCGATGCGCAGCTGGTAGCGGGAGTAGCGGCGGTGGCCGCCCTCGGAGCGCAGCGGGGTGATCAGGCGTGCTTCCCCGATGGCACGGAGGAAGCCCTGGGTGGTGCCGATCATTTCGGCGGCCCGGCCCATCGTGTAGGCGGGGTAGTCGTCGTCGTCGAGACGGTCGTACGAGTCGTCTGCTGTCATTTGCACCTCTCTGCGGAACGCGTCGAGGGGCCCTGGTGCCGTACGGCACCAGGGCCCCGAAGGAACTACTACACCATCTGCCGGCCCTGATATCGCGCCGGCCTCCTGTGTCCGTCGCCCCGACCTGGCTGCTGTCGGGAGCGCGGGGATCGCGGTTGCCTGACCGGAGACCACCTCACTATCGATGTCCTGCGGTACCCGGGCTCAAGTGCTCCTCCCGGGGGATCCTGATGGCGCGGGTTCCTCCGTTCCTCCTCGGCGACCGATCACTTGCCACGGGGTCTCGGTACTGCGACCACGTGTGTTGCCGACCGGCAGTTCATCTCTGCCAGGCCTCATTGTCTCTGTGGGTTACGTGAAGAAACATACCCACGCCAACGCCTGATGTCTACCTCGGCCGCGATAGATTTTCGGGTGTCCGGCAGTGAGGTCATCGATTCCGGTCGGCGGTGCGGCGGGTATGACGGCACACCTCACCGCCCGTGGCCCGGTCGTCCTACGACTCGCCGCCCGCACTCCGCGTGCGGAAGGCCCGCCGGACAGCACTTCGCCCCGCCGGGTGACCGGCGGGGCGAAGGCGAGGCCCGGAGTGGTGCGTCGACGGCCTCGGCCGGGTTCTCCTGGCTGCTCGGATGCCGGCCTCACGTTCGTCCGTATGCGGGGTCAGGTCCCCGTCGGGGCCCCGAGCAGCGCGGAGGCGTGCTGGAGGGCGTCGGAGGCGCGGAGCGGCGCGGGCGGCCGGGGAAGGCCACGGCAGGTGAAGCCGAGCTTGGTCATGGCCCGGAGGGCCTCACCGGCGGTGAAGTCGCGGCGGTCCTGGCGGGTGATGACCTCGCCGACCTGCTTGACGGGGCCTTCCTTGATGCGGTGCGTATCGAGGAATTCCGGCAGCGGATGGGCGGCGCCGGGAACCACGGGCACGGGCGCCGAATTGAATGAGGCCGGCAGGCGGCGTGGCCCAGGTCAGGGAATTTTCGGTGCACCTGGGCGAGTGAGGAAATGCGAGAGGCGCAAAGGTGTGAGAACCCCTCGGAACGCATGCAGCCGGGGCCCGCACCCCGAAGGATGAGGGCCCCGGCTACGTGTTACGCGTCGGCGTCAGGCGGAAACGATGTTCTCGGCCGTGGGGCCCTTCTGGCCCTGCGCGATGTCGAAGGAGACCTTCTGGCCCTCCCGCAGCTCACGGAAGCCCTGGGAGGCGATGTTGGAGTAGTGGGCGAACACGTCGGGGCCGCCGCCGTCCTGCTCGATGAAGCCGAAACCCTTTTCCGCGTTGAACCACTTCACGGTGCCGGTAGTCATGTCATGTCTCCTTGGGGCATTACGACGGGATCCGTACCGTACGGACGCCGAGTCGCCGCGATGATGCCCTGCCCGGAAAACGACCGGAAATGCAAAGCGCTTCCGTGCGGCACGCGGCCGGCAGGAGGCGCCTGGAGTATTCGGGTACCAAAACTGCAACTGATTTCGACGGTAGCACGTCACTACGGCCTGTGCGCGACCGATGTTTTCCCCTGCGTGTTGCCGACAAAAACTCTCCGAGCGAGGACGGCTAAATTCTCAGGTCGCGAATGCAGGTATTCATTGCCTTCGGGCGAAGCGTTCCTGAAGACGGTGGCCGACCGGCCGGGACCTCTGCGGCCACCGGGGGCCCGCGACAGTGGTCGGCGCCGGAGAAGTCCCCCTACGGCTCGCGGAGGCCGCGGGACCTCCGGCGAGACCATGGGGGGCCATGCCCTCCGCGTGCCCCGTCCTGCGGGACTGAAGGGCGAGCGGGCAGCGAGCTCGCCTCCCAACGAACCAGCCCCAGGTCACTGACCTGGGGATTTGCCTTGGAGCGGATGACGGGAAGCGGCCGTGCGCCGCGGGGGCTTGGCCTTTCTCGTGCCCGCACCCAGCGGGGCAGCACGTACATGCCGCACTGTGTCGGTCTCGTGGCGGGCCGGCCCGCCGCCGGATCATTTCGGGGGCCGGCGGTGGCGTGTCGGCAGGTGGGGTCGCTCGTTACGATCACGGCCCTCGATGCTCCGACCTGAGGGCCTTTGTGATGACGAAAGGCCCGAGACGCAGCTATGACCCGTTCGCCAGACCTCGCTCCGGGTGGGCGCGGCGACCACCTCTCGCCCATGGACCAGCTGCCGCCTGGGGTGAGCCCGAAGGTGCTGCGGGACGAACTCGCCGCCGCAGCGGAGTGGGTGTCGCAGTACCTGAGCGAGCTGACCGGGGAACCGGTGAGCCGTCCGATGCCCGCGACGCACCGGGACCGGCTGCGCGAGGCACCGCTCGGCCGCGACGGTGGGGAGCTGGGCCGGGTGTTGGACTTCGTACGGGATGAGATCGCGCCGTTCCCGACCGGGAACGGCCACCCCGCGTTCTTCGCCTGGGTCAACTCGCCGCCCGCCCCCGCAGGGATCATCGCCGAACTCCTGGCCTGTGCCGTCAACGCGACCTGCGGCATGGGCGACAACGCCCTGATGGACCTGGAGCGCGGAACGGTACGCATGCTCGCCGGACTGGCCGCGCTGCCCGACACCACCGGCGGGGTGCTGACCAGCGGCGGGTCCATGGCCAACCTGCTCGCCCTGGCCACCGCCCGCACCTGGTTCCTCACCCGCCGCGGCAGCGGCGACGGGCCCGCCTATGACCGCGACCACGCCCGCCTCACCCTTTACTACAGCGCCCAGGCGCACATGTCCGTCGCCAAGGCGGCCGCCTGCATCGGGCTGCCCGCCCACCGGCTGCGCCCCGTCCCCGCCGACGCGCACGACCGCCTGGACCCGGCGGCGCTGCGTGCCGCGGTCACCGCTGACCTGGACGCGGGCCTGCTGCCCTTCTGCACCGTCACCACGCTGGGCACCACCGCCACCGGCGCCGTCGACCCGCTCGAACCGGTCACGGCCCTGTGCCGGAGTACCGGGATGTGGCACCACGCCGATGGCGCCTGGGGTGGTCTCGGAGCCGCCGTCCCCGCACTGGCGCCCTTGTACCGGGGCGTCGGGGCCGTCGACTCGCTGACCGTGGACCCGCACAAGACCCTC
This sequence comes from Streptomyces sp. NPDC051921, assembly GCF_040680975.1. Taxonomy (NCBI): domain Bacteria; kingdom Bacillati; phylum Actinomycetota; class Actinomycetes; order Kitasatosporales; family Streptomycetaceae; genus Streptomyces; species Streptomyces sp. NPDC051921. The sequence continues at coordinate 16,778 of NZ_JBFAXU010000012.1, read as the reverse complement.
AGCGTGCCGGTCGGCTGCGGAGCCCTGCTCGTCCCCGATCCGGAACACCTGCACACGGCCTTCGCCCATCGCGCCTCCTACCTCACCGCCGACGAAGGCGATGCACTGCCCTGGCTTTCCCATGCCACGATCGAGCTCACCCGCCCCGGTACCAGAGCGCTGGCCCTGTGGGCCACCCTCGACCACCTGGGCCGGGACGGTGTCACCGCCCTGATCGAGCACTACCTCGCCCTCGCCGACCAGCTACGCCGGCGGATCGCCGCACAACCCCGCATGGAACTGCTGCCCAGCGGCCCCTGGCCGGTCGTCTGCTTTCGCATCAGCCACCCGGCCCCCGAGGGCCCGGACGAGTTCCATGCCCGTATTGCCCAGCGCGTCCAGGCCCGCGGACGGGCCTTCCTCGCCACCGTCGCCGTACACGAACGCACCGTCCTGCGCGCCTGCCTGTGCAACTACCGCACCACCGCGGACGACCTCGACCTGCTCATCAGTGAGGTTCTCCATGCCGCCGACGTCGACGAGCCGCCACGCCCTCGGTGACCACCCACGACGCCGCCACTCCACGAACATGCCCCGCCGCCGCACGATGCCGGCCACTGCGGCGGCACGGGCAGGAGGGGCCGAACACCGCTGACCGGACGCCTCGTCGCAGAGCCGGCTTCCGCAGCGAGTCACCGGCCCGACTGCGGAAGGTCCACGCGGCCTCACCCTTGAGAGCTCTGGACGACAACGAAGACCCAGGTCTCTGGCCTGGGGCTTTGTCGTGGAGCGGATGACGGGAATCGAACCCGCGCTACAAGCTTGGGAATTACCCGGCACTTGCGCCTACATGTGGCCTCTGATCTGCTGAAAGAGTGCCGAAGAGGTGGTTTCGATCGCCCCTGGTCGGCTCCGGGTCGGCCCCTGTTGACCGCTGTTCACCGCTGTTCACCGCCTCTACCGGCACGTTGTGGCACGGCCCCGCCCGCGGGCGCCAGGGAAGCGTCGGCGGCAGCTTCGGCTCGCCAGGTTCTTCAGGCGCCAGTTGTGCCGACCGTCTCACGGGCGACCAGCGGGCGTACGTGGGCCAGCAGCAGCTCCAGGAACCGTTCCGGCCGTCGGAACGCCGCGAAGTGGCTGCCGCCCTCGATCAGCGCGAACCCCTTCACCGGCGCCTGGACGTCGTCGAAGAAGCGGCGGGCGAGCGCCGGCGACGTGAGGACGTCCTTCTCGCCCTGGAAGACGAAGAAGGGGAGCTCGAACTCGGTCCCGTCCGCCCAGTCGTCGCACCCGGCGGTGGCCTGGGCGATCTGCTCCGAGAGGGGCATGCCCTTGAGGAACAGTCTCATCTCGCGCAGCGAGTGCAGCGGTGAGAACCACAGCGACCCCATCACGGTCTTCTTCATGGTGTCGAGGGTCAGCGGGTCGCTGGTGGCCAGCAGCTTGGCGTGCATCGCGCGTTCGCGGGCCGTCCACCGTCGCTCGTCGGGGTGGAGCGCCTCGACCGCTGCCACTTCCCTGCGCTTTCCTCCCGCGCGCAGGCGGGTGAGCAGGGCCCGGTGTACGGAGTCGTCGCGGCCGGCGTCGTGGATGTTCTGGTCGGTGCCGACGTACGCGGAGTAGCGATCGGGGAACGCGCGGGCGAGCCGCAGACCGAAGACACTCCCGTAGGAGTGGCCGAGCAGGACGACCTTGTCGACGGCCAGGCGGGCCCGGATGTGGTCGGTGATCTCGATCGCGTCCGCGTAGACCCGGTCGAAGGTCATCTCGCCAGAGCCTTCCGCGCCGTTGCGCCCCAGGGTCTTGAGGGTGCCGCGCATGTCCCAGCGGACGATCGTGAAGTGCTTCTCCCAGGACCGTGTGCGGGGCCCGAAGATCGCGGTCGAGGCTCCGGGGCCGCCGTGCAGTTCCAGGATGACCGGGTTGGCCGGATCCTCGCCACGGATCGAGATCCACTGCTCGATGCCGCCGATGCGGACGAAGCCCTGCTCGTCGATGCCGTTCGGGGAGGTGATCTTCATCAGCGAGGCGTTGCGCGAACGCTCGAGGGCGCGGTGGCCGAGCAAGGCGACCGCAGATGCGGCAAGGGCGGCTGCGGAGGTGGCGGCGACGGTGGCGGCGATGGTGGCGATCACGACGGCTCCCTGAGGTCCTGTTCCGAGAAACTGTATACGCCGTAAGCTGTTGGATATACGGTATAAACAGTTAGGCTGAGGTGTCAACGGGATCGGCGGAGGAGGCGCGGGTGGCTGCGAGGAAGGCCAAGGGGCAGGGCGGCGTGAAGGCGAGCTTCGCGTTGCTCTGGGGCGAGCAGGAGCCGCCGAGCAGGGGCCCGAAACCCTCGCTCACCGCGAGCCGGATCGCGGAGGCGGCCGTCGGGATCGCCGACAGGGAAGGGCTGGACACGGTCTCGCTGGCGCGGGTCGCCAAGGAATTCGGCGTCACCGCGATGGCGCTCTACCGGTACGTCCCCGGCAAGACGGAGCTCCTCGATCTGATGGTCGACCTCGCGATCGGCCCCCCGGCCGCGATAGGCGACATCCCGGGCGGCTGGCGCCCGCAGCTGACCGAGTGGGCCCGGCGCTGTCTGGCGATGTACCGCCGCCACCCGTGGATCCTGGCCGCGACCGGAACGCGCCGTCAGATCATGGGTCCCCATCAACTCGGCTGGCTTGAAGCGGCCTTGGCCGCACTGGCCGGAACGGGACTGTCGGCCCCCCAGCAACACGACACGTTCCTGCTGCTCGCGGGCCACGTCCGCACCGTCGCCCAGCAGTACATCGACCACGACGATGCGGCGAGCGAGGAGTGGGCCCGTCTGACGGCCCAAGCCCTGGAGCGGCACGAGGGGCGCTTTCCCGCCCTGACCGAGGCGATCGCGGCGGGCGCCTTTGCATCACGGGAGGCGAGTTCACTGGACTTCGGCCTGGAGCGGATCTTCGACGGGGTGGCGGCGCTGGTATCCCGGTGAGTCGCCGCTTTCCGGGCTGGAAGCCTGGGCAACGACGAAGCCCCAGGTCGCTGACCTGGGGCTTCGTCCGTTCAACAGCGGATGACGGGAATCGAACCCGCCCTACAAGCTTGGGAACCCCCGCGGCCCGGCTTGGCCACTCGCTGTCTGACCTGCGAAAACAGGTCCTTTCGCGGCGCTTCTCGCTGGCTCGACGATACCCGTGGTGACCGCTGTTCACCGCCTCGAGGGGCACGGATGGGGCACGACCAGCTTCCTCGGCGATGCGGCGCTGCCTCCGCGTGTCCGATGCCCGGTGATCAGTCGTCGGGCGGGCCTTCCGCTTCCCGGAGCCTCTCGGCGATGTCGTCGGCCCACTCCTGAGCCCACCGGCGCAGCTCGATGGTCTGCTGGTCGTCGAGTCCGTAGGCCGCGAATTCGGTGTCGTCGATCCAGTCCGCGCCGGCGAGCCGGGCTGAAGGTCGGAGAGGTCGAAGCTGTCACGAGCGTGGCGGCGGCCGAGCTCTTCGAGCTCGATGTGACTCCAGCGATCGGCTGCCGCCCGGACGTCGATCAGGTCACGCGCCAGGGCCTGGCGCGAGGGGCCGGACGGCGGCCGCGAGGAGTGGCAGTGGGACACCGAGGGGAATCTCGTCCTCCACACCGACGAGGCCGGGCACACCACCACCTACACGTACACCCACTACGACCAGCCCGCCACGAGGACCGACCCCGACGGCGCGCACTACGCCTTCGCCTACGACACCGAGCTGCGCCTGATCAGAGTCACCAACCCGCAGGGCAAGGAGTGGCACTACACCTACGATGCGGCAGGCCACCTGGTCGCGGAAACCGACTTCGACGGCGCTACGCGCACGTACGAACGCGATCCGGCCGGCCGTCTCACGGCACAGACGAACGCACTGGGCCAGACACTGCGCTTCACTCTCGATGCGGTCGGGCGCATGATCGCCCAGCGCGACGAGTCGACCGGTGACGTCACGACCTACGCCTACGACGCGAGTGGCGCCCTGCTTCACGCCGCGAACGCGGACGCGGTACTGAGCCGGGAGCACGACGCGGCCGGGCGCGTCGTCTCGGAGACGGTCAACGGCGGCATCAGCGCCTACAGGTATGACGCCATGGGCCGCCGTACCCGGCGCACCACCCCCTCCGGCGCGCGTTCGGAGTGGACGTACGACCCCGCGGGCCGTCCCACCGGACTGAGGAGAGGCGACGCGACCCTTGCCTTCGCCTACGACGCCGTGGGCCGCGAGACCGAACGCCGCATCGGCGCCGACACCACCCTCACGCACGCCTGGGACACGGGCGACCGCCTCACCAACCAGACCCTCGCCACCCGCGACGAGACCGAAGCCGCCCGGATCCTCCAGCAGCGCCTCTACGCGTACCGCCCCGACGGCTACCTCACCGAAATCCGCGAACTGACCACCGGGACACGGCGGTTCAGCCTGGACCCGATGGGTCGGGTGACGGGCGTCCAGGCACACGGCTGGAGCGAGAAGTACACGTACGACCGGACGGGCAACCAGACCCACGCCGAAGCGCCGCACCACCCCGCAGCGGGAGACCGGAGCTATGAGGGCGCCGTCATCCGCCGGGCGGGCCGCACCACCTACGAGCACGACGCGGCCGGTCGGCTGATCCGCAAGACCCGCAAGCTCCTCAACGGCCAGACCCGTACCTGGACGTACACGTGGAGCGCGGAGAATCGTCTCACCAGGGCCACCACCCCCGACGGCGGGGAATGGACCTACGCCTACGACCCCCTGGGCCGCCGCATCTCCAAGACGGCTCCGGACGGAACCGCGCTCACCTTCACCTGGGACGGCACCTGCCTGGCCGAGCAGGTCGACGTGGACGGCACGGCGACGACATGGGACTACGCGCCTGGCACCCACCGCCCGATATCCCAGTCCACATGCCGGGCGACCGAGGTCGAACCCGAGGCCGGCCACTCCCTCCTCGGCCTCGCGGGCACCACCTCCCAGTCCGAGTTCGACGCCCGCTTCCTCGCGATCGTCACGGACCTGGTCGGAACGCCCGTCGAACTGGTCACGTCCGACGGCACTCTTGCCTGGCAGTCCCGGACGACTCTCTGGGGCACCCCCCTTCCCGCCGCGGAAGGAGAGGTGGACTGCCCGCTTCGCTTCCCCGGCCAGTACGCGGACGAGGAAACCGGCCTCCACTACAACTACTTCCGGCACTACGACCCGGAGACCGCCCGCTACACCACACCGGACCCGCTCGGGTTGGTTCCGGCGCCCAACGCGACGACGTATGTTCGCAACCCCCATAGCTGGGCTGACCAGCTGGGGCTTGCCGGTGAGCCGGAATGGGTCAATCCGGAAGATATCAACTTCTCCCAACGTACGGTTTCCCCGAACGACTACGTGGAGAAGATGCGCTCCGGGGAGTGGGACTGGCGACGCCCCGGTACGGCGTTGAAGGTCATGGAAGTAGATGGCCAGCTGGTGTCGTACGACAACCGAAGGCTTGATGCGGCACGCGAAGTGGGGAGGCCGGTCATCATCGAACGTGTCGACCCGAACGCGGTTCACCCTGATTCGACGACCGGACGGACCTGGGCACAGCAATTCCAAAGGCGCATGAATTCCGCGCGGAATAGAAATGAACTGGGTGAGCCGGTTCCCCCGGCCGGACTCCAGGAGAGGCCACAGCACGTGCGCAACGGGAAGTGTAAGAACAAGAAATGACCACGATCGAACGCTTGTGGGAAGACTTTGAGCTTCCCATCAAGGACGCACTCCACTACGCCGACGGGCGGTCCTACGATCTCGCCCTCGACTCCGGCGCGCCGAGTGGCTTCTTGGTGCTCTCCCCGTTCGAGCTCGACGAGATGCTGGAAGACGATCCTTCCTGGGTGTCCTCGGTCGATGGGCTTGCCGCTGTGGACCTGGGGGGGAAGGGGCTTCTGTGGGGCGGAGAAGGTTCGTACGGTTCGGAGGGATTCATTGCACGTCTGACTGCCGACCGTGCGCTGATCTGGGCGATGTTCTTCACTGAATCCAATCCGTTTGATCGAATTCAGCTGTCCGGCAACGTCGCTACTTTCAGCTCGACCTCAGGGTTCGAGATCGCAGTCGATATTGACGATCCGCGAACTCCGGCTCCTCCGGAACGGTGACGAAGAAGGCCCAGGTCAGCGACCTGGGCCTTCTTCGTTCAAGAGCGGATGACGGGAATCGAACCCGCGCTACAAGCTCGGGAATCACCGTCGCCCGGCCTGGCCACCTACGGTCTGACTGCGGAAACCAGTTCTCATGAGGTGCTTCTCGCTTCTCGGCGATACCGTGTTGACCGCTGTTCACCGCCCCGAAGGTCCGCGAGGAGTCGCCGGTGCAGTTCCGTGAGATTCACGCAGCAGCCTGGGCGTCGGGCGTCAGTTCGTTGAAGGCGCCCTCCCAGACATCGCGAATGTCCCGGCTGATCAGTGTGCGCAGGACGGGCCACATGGCGACGAGCAGTTCTCGGTTCAGGTAATGGACCAGGTCATCGTGCTGCCCTTCGGCCAGCACGATCCGATAGCAGCCCATCCGCAACCGGGGCTGGTCGAGGTCGAACCGAGACAGGCCGGACCATGCGAGGTGCAGCGGAAGGTCGACGTGGCCGCGGGCGGGGCCACCGAGCTCCGAGAGCTTGGCTGGAAGCCGCCTGGCAAATCTGGCTCGGCGGAGCTCGGGAACGCTGGGTGTGGCTGCCATGTCTTGATTATTCCGCAGGAGAGCGAGGCGGCCCCGTGTTTCCGGTACAGGTGACACCCGGCTCAGAGCTTCTACCTGGCCGCAGTGGTGGTAACGCTGCCGTAAGGGCAGGTCAGAGTGCTCATGTGGCGCCTCCGGCGAGACAATGCAATGTTCATGCCCTCCGCGTGCCCCATCTCGCGGGGCTGAAGGGCGTACGAACGGCGAGACCGGCCTGCCAACGACGAAGGCCCAGGTCGCTGACCTGGGCCTTCGTTCACGAGCGGATGACGGGAATCGAACCCGCGCTATAAGCTTGGGAATCACCCGGTACTTGAGCGTACGTATGGCCTCTGACCTGTGATAACTGCCATTGGCGGCCTCGTGTGGGTCGACTCGGCGAAGCCGCTGGTGACCGCTGTTTACCGCCCCTACTGGCACGTTGTGGCACGGGCTTGCGTTCAGGGGCAGTGGAGGCGTCGTGCTTCTCCGCTGGGTGACGTCGGGCCTTCCAACGTCGGCGGGCCCAGTCGCCGGTTTCGCCGATGGCAGCCATCAGTGCGGCGGACGCGGCGCTCGCCGCGAGGCCGGCCGGGTGGCCCGTCGCGTGTTCCAGGAGCCAGAGGGCCAGGGTGAGCACGGCCCACCAGGCGGAGAGCGATAGGGCCTCACGTCGCGCGCGGCTGATCCGAGGTGCTGTTGCGGGCACGGAGTCAGGAGCCCTCGCGCGGGGCCACCGCGGGGCGGCGCTGACGCGTGCGGGTGGTGAGGCCCAGGACCAGGCAGCCGGCAACGGCGAGTACACCGCCGGCTGCCGTGCAGCCGAGTGCCATGTCGGAGGAGGCGCCCGCTATGCGGGGGAGCGCGTTGGCGGGGGCGGTGGCATAGATCAGCAGGAGTGCCCAGTCGCGTGGTCGTACAGGAGCCAGTCGGTGGCGCAGCCGCTCGGGGACCCGGTTCGTCGCCATGGCCAGGCCCAAAGGCAGCACCGTGAGGGAGAGGAACGCGAGGCCGATCCACTGCCAGGTCATGGTGGGCCGACTCCGAGGGGGCAGGCATAGCGCGGCCGTGTGGGCGGCTGTGCCGAGGCGGGGCCGAGGACGAGCGAGGCGGTCGTGGGTGGCGAGTTCCGTGCCCCTGGGGATCGGCATGGGCAGCAGCGGGCTTGACGGGACTGCCGGAGCCCTGGTTGGTCGGCTTTTGCCGTGCCGCCGGCCCGTTGCGGTTTGGTCGATCAAGCGCGGTCGTGGAGCGTGACCTGGTAGCCGTCGGGATCGGCGAAGGTGAAGGTCCGACCGAAGGGACCGTCGATCGGTGCGGAGACGATGGTGTGACCGTCGGCGACGAGCGCGTCGTGGATGGCCTGGACGTCGGTGGCGTGGATCCAGATCGCGGCACCGATGCCGGGCTGAGCGACGGATGCGAGGTCGGTGCCGGGAACGACGTCGCGGAGTGCGAACGCGATCGGCTTCGTCTCGAAGACGACGGCGTGCGCAGGTCCGGCCGGCGAGCGGACGAGGCCCAGGTACTGCTCGTAGAACGCCTGCGAAGCGTCGAGGTCGCGCACTTGGAGCGAGATGAAGTCAGGGCCGGTGGCGGGCATGATGACGCTCCTTCTCTTCGTGTCAGTTTTCTGACACGTGGCAACCTATGTCAGAATGCTGACATGAGTCAAGAAGGTGTCGGGGTCGACCTGGAGACGTCACTGGGCTACCTGCTCAAGGAAGCGTCGAGCGCCCTCCGTGTGGCCATGGAGGAAGTGCTGCGGCCGCTCGGGATGAGCGTGACGCACTACTCCTGCCTCGAACTGCTGGCGCAACGGCCGGGCTTGTCGAACTCCGAGCTCGCGCGGGGCGCATTCGTGACACGGCAGACGATGAACGTGCTACTCCAGGCCCTGGAACGAGACGGCTACGTGACCAGGCCCGCGGAGGCACCCGTCGGGAAGGCGCTTCCCACACGGCTCACGCCTCGCGGCCGACGAAGCCTCGAGAAGGCGAGCGCAGCCGTCCGGTCCGTCGAGGCCAGAATGCTGGCCGGCCTGACCGAGACCGAGCAGTCAGACGCGTTCCGGATCCTGCAGGGCATGATCCACTCCCTGCACGGTGACAACGAGGGTGCATAGCTCGTTCCGCGGCGCCACGACCCCTCGTATGGGAATCCCGGATGCAGCCGCGTCGTCACCGCGCCTTGCGGAGCAGCTCCGCAGTTCTCCGGCCTCCGTAGCCGGTCAGGTCCCGGGCTCGGCAGCTGCCTGAGGGACGGCGTCACCGGGGACCGATATACCGGCCACCCGGGCACACCCGTGGTACAGAAGGCCCGTGCAGCACGATGAGCTGATCCGGTTTCTGCGCGGGCACAAGCTCGCCGTCCAGGCGTCCGTTACTCCTGGCGGGGCGCCCCAGGCTGCCGTCGTCGGAATCGCGGTCAGCGAGGAGATGGAGATCGTATTCGACACAGTCGAGACGACCCGCAAGTACCAGAACCTGCGCGCCGACCCCCGTATCGCGCTCGTTGTCGGCTGGGACGAGATCACCGCACAGATCGAGGGCGTCGCGGACTTCCCCGTCGGTTCGGACCTCGAACGTGTCCGGGAGTGCTACTTCACCGCGTACCCGGACGGGCGTGAACGCCTTGCCTGGCCCGGCATCACCCATGTACGGGTTCGGCCCCGCTGGGTGCGGTACAGCGACTACACCCAGGACCCTCCGAGGATCGTAGAGCTCACCGTCTAGCCTCGAAGGTCGGCCCAGCCCGCACGGCTCATCGCGTGCGCGACGTCGGAGAGGCCCTTGACGGAGCGAGTAGGCGCCCGGCACCCGCGACACACGGACTGAGGACCCACCTGGGCCGCAAGAGGTCTAGACGGCAAACAAGCCCCAGGTCTTTGACCTGGGGCTTTGCTATGGAGCGGATGACGGGAATCGAACCCGCGCTATAAGCTTGGGAAGCTCATGTTCTACCATTAAACTACATCCGCGCAGCCGCCCGATGATCGATGCGGCATCGTTGCACACTGTACCCCATCCCGCATCCGGGGCGAAGCGCGTTCGCTCGGAGTGCCCTCCGCGGGGTGTCGCCCCCGATCCCCTAATGTGGCTGTCTCGTCCACCACTTGTCGGGGAAGGGACTTGATGGGTTCGATGGAGCGCACCGTCGTCCGCTGTGCCGAGGGGCACGTTTTCAGCACCGCTTCGTTCCCGTTGCAGCAGCTCGGGGTCGGGCGGATCGGGCCCGGGCGGCTCGTTCGGTGCCCACGGTGCGCGCGGTTGCGGCACGCCGTACCGGTGGAGCTCGAGCAGCGCTGATCGTCTGCGGAGATCGACGGAGGGGCGCGGGTTCTCCCGATTGGGGGAGCTCAGCGCCCTCTGCGTATCGTGGGACCGTGCTTCTCTCAGACAAGGACATCCGGGCCGAGATCGACGCCGGACGGGTGCGCATCGACCCGTACGACGAATCCATGGTGCAGCCCTCGAGCATCGACGTGCGGCTTGACCGCTTCTTCCGGGTGTTCGAGAACCACCGCTACCCCCACATCGACCCCGCGGTCGAGCAGCTGGACCTCACCCGTGAGGTCGAGCCGGAGGGTGACGAGGCGTTCATCCTGCACCCGGGCGAGTTCGTGCTCGCCTCGACCTACGAGGTCATCACCCTGCCGGACGACATCGCCTCCCGCCTGGAGGGGAAGAGCTCCCTGGGGCGGCTCGGGCTCGTCACCCACTCGACCGCCGGGTTCATCGACCCGGGCTTCTCCGGGCACGTGACGCTGGAGCTGTCGAACCTCGCCACCCTGCCGATCAAGCTCTGGCCTGGCATGAAGATCGGCCAGCTGTGCATGTTCCGGCTGAGCTCGCCCGCCGAGCACCCGTACGGCAGTGAGCGCTACGGGTCGCGGTACCAGGGGCAGCGGGGGCCGACGGCCTCCCGGTCGTACATGAACTTCCATCGGACCCAGGTGTGAGGCGGTAGCCGGCATGAGTGAAGTACGCGAGAACCTGACGTACGAGGGCTTCGGGCGCGCGATCCGCGAGCTCGCGCAGACCATCGCCGACGACGGCTACGAGCCCGACATCGTGCTCTCCATCGCCCGCGGCGGCGTCTTCGTCGCCGGCGGTCTGGCCTACGCCCTGGACTGCAAGAACATCCACCTGGTGAACGTGGAGTTCTACACCGGGGTCGGCACGACGCTGGAGATGCCCGTCATGCTCGCGCCCGTCCCGAACGCGATCGACTTCTCCGACAAGAAGGTCCTGATCGCCGACGACGTCGCCGACACCGGCAAGACCCTCAAGCTCGTCCACGACTTCTGCGTCGACCACGTCGCCGAGGTGCGTTCCGCGGTCATCTACGAGAAGTCGCACTCCCTCGTGAAGTGCGAGTACGTCTGGAAGAAGACCGACGAGTGGATCAACTTCCCCTGGTCCGTCGAGCCGCCCGTCGTCCAGCGCGAGGGCCAGGTCCTCGATGCCTGACCCAGGCAGACGGAGAGGGCCCCACCGCGCTTCCGCGGTGGGGCCCTCTCCCGTTGGTACGGGTTCCTAGAGCGTGCCCAGCTTGATCAGGCTCAGCAGGGCCACCAGCTGGATCGCCGACGCGCCCAGCGCCTTCGGCCACGGCATGTCGTGGGAGCGGCTCACCATCACCGTGAACAGCGCGCCCGCCGCCAGCCAGGTCAGCCAGCCGATGACCTGGACCAGGCCGTTCTCGCCGCCGAGGAAGAGCGCGAAGACCAGGCGCGGGGCGTCCGTGATGGACATGATCAGCATGGACAGCCCGACCGTGGGCTGCCAGGAGCCGTCGCCGCCCAGCTGGCGGGCCAGCGTGTGCGTGACGGCGCCGAGGATCAGTCCGCCGACCACGAAGCCCACGGCGGTCATCAGGACGTAGGGGATCGCCGTCGACAGGGTCGCGTTGATCGCCTCTTCGCGGGCCTTGTCGAAGCCGAAGATCGCCAGGAGTCCGTAGAGGAACGTGACGATCAGCGCCGGGCCCCACACCGCGTGGTCCCGCATCCGGAGGAAGGTGTCCGCCGGGCGCAGCACGATGCCGCTCAGGAGGGCCTTCCAGGGCAGCCGCGGGCCCGTGGGGACGGGGGCGGCGCCGGCCTGGTAGGCGGCGCCCTGACCGTACGGGTCGTCGTTGACGCTGAAGACCTGGGTGTGGCCCGGGTTGTTGGCGGCGTAGTGCTGCTGCGGGTGCTGCTGCTGCGGCGCGTGCGGGTCGCCGAAGTACTCCGGCTCCCCGTCCCCGTACCCCTGCTGCTGCGCCCACTGCTGCCGAGGGGGCTGCTGGTGCTGCTGCGGGTACGGCGGCGGGGGCGCGTTGTACCCGTACGGCGCCTGCTGCGGTCGTTGTTGCGGGGGGCCGCCGGCCCGGCCGCGTCCGTTCCTGAATCCAGCCACGTCCATGAACGTACCCGCTCCCGCTGTGCCCTCGCGCCACGGCGGGAGAGTGCGGCAGAGCTGTGACATCCCCTAGGGGGTCCGGGGGGTTACGGAGCCGCGTCCCAGCCCTGCGAGGGTCGTTACGAATCCGATGGAATGCCCCCATATGGGGCTCCTGCCGCGCATGTATCGCCGAACAAGCCACGCAAAAGAAACTTTCCCCCGCGAATCGCCCGTCGGACCCTTCGTACCGCAGCCATCGCCACCCCGACGCCCAAGCCCGCGCCGCACCAGGCCGACGCGCGCGTCACCCTCCCCAACGGCGAGGTCGCGAGGTTCTCCGAGAAGGAGCGCCGCGTCGAGCTCCGCTTCGGCTCCCTCACGCCCGAGGAGCAGACCGTCAGAACTGAGGCCCGCGAGTACGCGGAAGGGCCGCCCCGCGTGACGCGGGGCGGCCCTTCCGGCACGTTCGCTACGGACGAGCGGTGCTCACGCGGCCGGCTCGGGCTCCGGCTCCTCGGCCGGCGCCGACTCCGCCGGCGTCTTCACCGAGTCGAGCAGCAGCTGTGCCACGTCGACGACCTGGAGGCTCTCCTTGGCCTTGCCGTCGTTCTTCTTGCCGTTGACGGAGTCCGTCAGCATGACGAGGCAGAACGGGCAGGCGGTGGAGACGATGTCCGGGTTGAGGGACAGCGCCTCGTCCACGCGCTCGGTGTTGATGCGCTTGCCGATGCGCTCCTCCATCCACATCCGGGCACCACCGGCGCCGCAGCAGAAGCCGCGCTCCTTGTGGCGGTGCATCTCCTGCTGGCGCAGGCCGGGGACGGCGGACATGATCTCGCGCGGCGGCGTGTAGACCTTGTTGTGGCGGCCCAGGTAGCACGGGTCGTGGTAGGTGATGAGGCCCTCGACCGGGGTCACCGGGATCAGCTTGCCCTCGTCGATCAGGTGCTGGAGCAGCTGGGTGTGGTGGATGACCTCGTAGTCGCCGCCGAGCTGCGGGTACTCGTTGGCGATGGTGTTGAAGCAGTGCGGGCAGGTCGAGACGATCTTCTTCGCCGACTTCGGCTTCTTCGTCGACTCGTCCTCGTCGTCCTCACCGAACGCCATGTTCAGCATCGCGACGTTCTCCTGGCCGAGCTGCTGGAACAGCGGCTCGTTGCCGAGGCGGCGCGGGGAGTCGCCCGTGCACTTCTCCTCGCCGCCCATGATCGCGAACTTGACGCCCGCGATGTGCAGCAGCTCGGCGAAGGCCTTCGTGGTCTTCTTGGCCCGGTCCTCCAGGGCGCCGGCGCAGCCGACCCAGTAGAGGTAGTCGACCTCGGTGAGGTCCTCGATGTCCTTGCCGACGATCGGGACCTCGAAGTCGACCTCCTTGGTCCACTCGACGCGCTGCTTCTTGGCGAGACCCCAGGGGTTGCCCTTCTTCTCCAGGTTCTTCAGCATCGTGCCGGCCTCGGACGGGAAGGCGGACTCGATCATGACCTGGTAGCGGCGCATGTCGACGATGTGGTCGATGTGCTCGATGTCGACCGGGCACTGCTCGACGCAGGCGCCGCAGGTGGTGCAGGACCACAGCACGTCCGGGTCGATGACGCCGTTCTCCTCGGCGGTGCCGATCAGGGGGCGCTCGGCCTCGGCCAGGGCGGCCGCGGGGACGTCCTTGAGCTGCTCCTCGGTCGCCTTCTCCTCGCCCTCCATCGTCTTGCCGCCGCCCGCGAGCAGGTACGGCGCCTTGGCGTGCGCGTGGTCGCGCAGCGACATGATGAGGAGCTTCGGGGAGAGCGGCTTGCCCGTGTTCCAGGCGGGGCACTGCGACTGGCAGCGGCCGCACTCGGTGCAGGTGGAGAAGTCGAGGATGCCCTTCCAGGAGAACTGCTCGACCTGGGAGACGCCGTAGACGTCGTCCTCGCCCGGGTCCTCGAAGTCGATCGGCTTGCCGGCGGAGGTCATCGGCTGCAGCGGGCCGAGGGCGGTGGAGCCGTCGGCGTTGCGCTTGAACCAGATGTTCGGGAAGCCGAGGAAGCGGTGCCAGGCCACACCCATGTTGGTGTTGAGCGAGACCGTGATCATCCAGGTGAAGGACGTGACGATCTTCAGCGCCGCGAAGAAGTAGGTGAGGTTCTGGATCGTGCTCAGGTCCAGCCCGTCGAGCAGCGCGATCAGCGGGTACGAGGCGAAGAAGCCCGGCTCCCAGCTCGTCACGTGGTGCTGGACGCCCTCGAGCGCGCGCAGCGTCATGATGCAGACGCCGACGATGAGGATGACGGCCTCGACGAAGTAGGCCTGGCCCGTCTTGGAGCCCGCGAAGCGGGACTTGCGGCCCGCCCGGGTCGGCTTGCTGAGCTGGCGGATCACGATGAGCGTCACGATGCCGAGGACGGTCATCAGGCCGAGGAACTCGGTGAAGATCTCGTACGGCAGCCAGTCGCCGATGATCGGGATGAGCCAGTCCGCCTGGAAGAGCTGGCCGAACGCGTTGACGATCGTCAGCAGCAGGGAGAAGAAGCCCACCGCGACGAACCAGTGCGCCACGCCGACGACGCCCCAGCGGTTCATCCGGGTGTGGCCGAGGAACTCCTTGACCAGCGTGACGGTGCGCTGCTTCGGGTCGCCGGTGCGCGTACCCGCGGGCACCGGCTGACCGAGCCGCACGAAGCGGTAGATCTGCGCGGTGGCGCGGCCGAACAGCGCGACGGCTACCACCGTGATGACGATCGACACGACGATCGCGGCGAGTTGCATGAGGGGCTCCTCGGGCGGGCCTGCGAGGCGGAGCACCGGCACTCTCGAGCACTTCCGGCACTGTCGAGTGTGGCACTACTAAGCGGTAACTTATTCAGTCCGTGCCGAGATTACCGGGTCGCGGCCGCGCACTGTAGCGGAGCTCACGGTGATCTGTGTCGCTCAGGCAACCCTTGCCGTGTGGGGTGCGTGGGCCGCGTGGCGACGTTTACGGACTGCAGGCAGGGTACGCGCCAGGATCACCAGGTCCATGCCCAGCCAGTGATGGTCCACATAGTGGAGATCGAGCAGTTCGCGCTCCTCCCACGGCAGCTCCGACCGCCCGCTGATCTGCCACGGGCCCGTCATCCCCGGCCGTACGGAGAGCCGGCGCCGCCCGTCCCCTCTGTTCTCCCGGTGTCCGGGCGCCAGGGGGCACGGTCCCACCAGCGACATCTCGCCGCGTACGACGTGGAGCAGCAGCGGCAGGTTCGCCAGCGGGCTCTTCGTGCGGAAGGTCAGCATCGTGAAGGTCCGGTCGTCCCGGCCGGCGACGGGGCGGCGGCGCAGCAATCCGTGCGTGGTCCCCGCGCGCGTGCTGCCGGTTCCGAGTGCGACGGAGAGCGCGACCGCGGTGATCAGCGGGGACAGCAGGGCGAGGAGGGCGAGCCCGCCCGCGATGTCGAACGCGCGCTTCGCCGTCATGCGCGTACACCTTCCGGCGAGAATCATGGGATATGTCCGGACTCTCTCACGCGGGGGGTGCCGGAGCGGGGAACGACGCGCGCCGTCGAGGCGTTCATTGAGCGCCGGGGGCGGTGAAGAGTTGAGTCGACCCCACTCAGGTCTGTTGACTCTGGTTCGGCCGTCGTGCATCCTTGAGTCAGTTCCACTCAAGTCAGTCAGCTGGAGGAATTGAAATGGCACGTGCGGTCGGCATCGACCTGGGCACGACTAACTCCGTCGTCAGCGTTCTCGAAGGCGGCGAGCCCACCGTCATCACCAACGCCGAGGGCGCCAGGACCACGCCGTCCGTCGTCGCCTTCGCGAAGAACGGCGAGGTGCTCGTCGGCGAGGTCGCCAAGCGTCAGGCGGTCACCAACGTCGACCGGACCATCCGGTCCGTGAAGCGCCACATGGGCACCGACTGGAAGATCGAGCTCGACGGCAAGACCTTCAACCCGCAGCAGATGTCCGCCTTCATCCTTCAGAAGCTGAAGCGCGACGCCGAGGCCTACCTGGGCGAGAAGGTGACCGACGCGGTCATCACCGTCCCGGCCTACTTCAACGACTCCGAGCGTCAGGCGACGAAGGAGGCCGGCGAGATCGCCGGTCTGAACGTCCTCCGCATCGTCAACGAGCCCACCGCGGCCGCGCTCGCGTACGGCCTCGACAAGGACGAGCAGATCATCCTCGTCTTCGACCTCGGTGGCGGCACCTTCGACGTGTCCCTCCTGGAGATCGGCGACGGCGTCGTCGAGGTGAAGGCCACCAACGGTGACAACCACCTCGGTGGTGACGACTGGGACCAGCGCGTCGTCGACTACCTGGTGAAGCAGTTCGCCAACGGCCACGGCGTCGACCTGTCCAAGGACAAGATGGCGCTGCAGCGTCTGCGCGAGGCCGCCGAGAAGGCCAAGATCGAGCTGTCCTCCTCCACGGAGACCACGATCAACCTGCCCTACATCACGGCCTCCGCCGAGGGCCCGCTGCACCTGGACGAGAAGCTCACCCGCGCCCAGTTCCAGCAGCTCACCGCCGACCTGCTCGAGCGCTGCAAGACCCCGTTCCACAACGTCATCAAGGACGCCGGCATCTCCCTCAGCGAGATCGACCACGTCGTCCTGGTCGGCGGCTCCACCCGTATGCCCGCCGTCGCCGAGCTCGTCAAGGAGCTGACCGGCGGCAAGGAGGCCAACAAGGGTGTGAACCCGGACGAGGTCGTCGCCATCGGCGCCACGCTCCAGGCCGGTGTCCTCAAGGGTGAGGTCAAGGACGTCCTGCTCCTCGACGTGA